>NZ_JCAFRI010000020.1:0-92814 GCF_059367915.1 Stenotrophomonas sp. YJH_SMC_19 | reverse complement strand
CGCTGGCCGGCAACCTCACGATTCCATGGTGGCCATCTGCCGGCCAGCGGCCGGCACTACCAAATGCCACGCCATACGCGAATCGCTCTGGTGGGTGCCGACCTTGGTCGGCACAGTGCCGGCAGCATCGCGATCTGACAGATGGTGCCAACCAAGGTTGGCACCTGCCAATTCCGAGCGGTGTCGGCCATTCCAATCCGCCGCAAGCAGACCTGATCGTCTGGTAGTGCCGGGCGCTGGCCGGCAACCTCACGATTCCATGATGGGCATCTGCCGGCCAGCGGCCAGCACTACCAAATGCGACGCCATACGCGAATCGCTCTGGTGGGTGCCGACCTTGGTCGGCACAGTGCCGGCGACATCGCGATCTGACAGATGGTGCCAACCAAGGTTGGCACCTGCCAATTCCGAGCGGTGTCGGCGATTCCGATCCGGCGCAAGCAGACCTGACCGTCTGGTAGTGCCGGCCGCTGGCCGGCAACATCACAATCCCATGGGGGGCATCTGCCGGCCAGCGGCCGGCACTACCCAATGCGACGCCGTGCGCAACGCAGGCTTCCGCCCTCAGGTATTGGCCGGCGAACTCAACGGCGGGCGCACCAGGTCGCGGTGGAAGAAATAGATTTCCTGCACCAGGAAGCGCCAGCTGGTGTGGAAGCTGCGGAAGCGCGTGCTGGGCGTGGACGAGGCCAGCGCATCGATGCCGAGCGCCTTGCTCAGGCGCAGCGCGCGCGCCATGTGCAGCGGATCGCTGACGACGATCACCCGGTGCAGGCCGCGCTGGTCCATCAGCCGCTTGGCTTCAACCAGGTTCTGCACGGTATTGCGCGAAGCGGTTTCGATCAGGATCGCATCGTCCGGCACGCCATGCTTCAGCGCGTAACGCCGCGCCACCTGCGACTCGGAGAAGCGCGCACCGGTGCCGCCATAGCCACCGGTGAAGATCAGCAGCGGCGCATAGCGTGCTTCATACAGATCCAGCCCGTGGCGGATGCGTTCTTCGAACACCGGTGACGGCTTGGCGTCATAGGCGGCCGCACCCAGCACGATGATGGCGTCGGCCTTGGCGGCCTGGTCGCGCTCGCCGACCCAGACGATCCAGGCAGTCACACCCAGCAGCCAGATCACCAGCAGGACAAACAGCCGCCACAGCCAGCCCAGCACGCCGGTGCGAGGCCGATGCCGGTCGCGGCTCATGGCGCCCCCCAGCGCAACGCGGGCAGGTCGACGTTGCCGCCGGACAGCACCAGGCCCACGCGCAGGCCGGCAAAACGTTGCGGCTGTGCCAGCACCGCGGCCAGTACGGTGGCCGAGGATGGCTCGACCACCTGCTTGAGCACCTCCCACAGCAGGCGCATTGCGGCCATGGTCGCAGTGTCATCGACCACGATTACCTCGGCACCGGCCGCGCGCAGCAGTTCGAAATTCGGCGCGCCGATCAGGGTACGCAGTCCATCGCAGATCGTGTCCGGGGTGAACGCGCCCTGCCGCTCGCCAGCGGCCAGCGAGCGCGCGGTATCGTCGGCTCCGGCTGGCTCGGCCAGCACCAGGCGGGTCTGCGGGCTGGCGTGCTGCAGCGCCAGCGCGGTACCGCTGGCCAGGCCACCGCCGCCCACCGGCACCACCAGCACATCGAACGGGCCGTCGCTGTGCAGCAGTTCCAGGGCCGCAGTGCCCTGCCCGGCCATCACCGCCGGGTCCGTATACGGATGGACCAGGGTCGCGCCGGTATCGCCCTGCACCCTGGCACAGGTGGCCTCGCGGTCGGCGATGGTCGGCGGACAGCGCCAGAGCGTGGCGCCGTGGCGGGCGATGTTCGCCAGCTTCGCTGCCACCGCGCCTTCCGGCACCACCACATGACAGGGAATGCCACGCGTGCGCGCGGCCAGCGCCAGCGCGGCACCGTGGTTACCGGAGGAATGGGTCACCACGCCAGCGATGGCACGATCAGCATCAAGCGACCACACCGCGTTGCAGGCACCACGGAACTTGAATGCGCCACCGCGCTGCAGGTGCTCGGCCTTGAACGCCAGCTGTGCGCCGGCCAGCGCATCGAGCGTGCGCGAGCGCAGCACCGGCGTCACGCTGGCGTGCGGGGCGATCCTCGCCGCAGCAAGCAGGACGTCATCGGCGCGGGGCAACAGTGAATCGCTCATGACGCAAGATTAACGTATGGCTTCGCGCTGGCGACCGGACACAGGTCATGCCAGCATGCAGCCCTACGCCTCCATTCATCCTGGCCGGCGGAATTAAGGGCCGATTCAACGCTGGCGCCCGAAGCTGACTGCACACCCGTCCTCTGGGGGGACCCACCATGAAAATGCGCCTGATGCTTGCCGGTGGCCTGCTGCTGGCCCTGACCGGCTGCACCACCTACGACTATGTCGGCGGCGGCCGCAGCGGCAGCTACTACCACGGTGCGCCGTCGGTGGAGTACCGCTACCCGGCCGGCTATCCCTACAACTACGGCCCCTACTACGGTGGCTATGGCGGCTACTACGGCGGCTACGGCAATCCGTATTACTCGCGCCCGATCTACCGCCCGCCGCACAACCATCGCCCGCCGCCGCGCCCGGGCAATGGTGGCGAGCACCGTCCGCCGCCGCCGTCGCGACCGTCGTACAACGGTGGTTCGCCGTGGCGGAACATGGACTCGATGCGCCGCCCGCCGCAGTCGAACGCACAGCCGCCGGCGCCCCAGGCCCGTCCGGCACCGGCACCGAGTGCGCCGAGGATGAACGGTTCCCCCTGGCGCAACATGGATCGTGCGACGCAGCGCACAGTTGAGCGCTGAACCGTCTTGCATTTCACACGGTCCAAGCCGCAATCTACGCGGACAGTGACGGCCCGCGTCACAAAGTGACAAAAACGACACGGGCCGCCGCAAAAAGCTCTACGTCGATATCCGACAGGAACATCTGGATCCCCCCTGTTCCGGCCCTGTCGGATGTCGGCACCTCTGAAGGCAGACGGCCCCGCAATGCGGGGCCGTTTGTTTTGCCGGGCCGCCAACCGGCGAGAGCCCCAGCGTCAGTAGATCCACGCCATGCGTGGGCGGGGCCTTTCCCGGCACCCCAAAAAAACAGGGCCGGACAGTCCCCCGACTGCCGGCCCTCTGCTCCCCCACCGTGCGCCTGTACCGGCCCCTGTTCCAATTCCGGTCACGGGCGCCTGCGGCGCCAGCCACGATGGGTGCTATTGGGTTATCTGCAAAAATCCTGCCAACTTTAGGCCTGATTTCGCCGCCAACGGGCCGGCGCCGACGTCCGGGCCCCGAATGGCGCTAAAATCGCCACCCCGGCGCCGCCCCCCGGCCGCGCCCGCCCCCAGCTGAACAGCCCCCATGAATCCGTCCTTCCATCGTTACGACGTCATCGTCATCGGCGGTGGCCACGCTGGCACCGAAGCCGCGCTGGCCGCGGCCCGCACCGGCGTGCGCACCCTGCTGCTGACCCACAACATCGAAACGGTGGGCGCGATGAGCTGCAACCCGGCCATCGGCGGCATCGGCAAGGGCCACCTGGTCAAGGAAATCGACGCCCTGGGCGGTGCGATGGCGCATGCCGCCGACCGCGCCGGCATCCAGTGGCGCACGTTGAACGCCTCCAAGGGCCCGGCCGTGCGTGCCACCCGTTGCCAGGCCGATCGCAACCTGTACCGCATGGCGATCCGCGCCATCGTCGAAGGGCAGGACAACCTGACGGTGTTCCAGGCTGCGGTCGATGACCTGGTCATCGAAGGCGACGCCGTGCGCGGCGTCATCACCCAGACCGGCCTGCGTTTCGACGCCGGGGCCGTGGTGCTGACGGCCGGTACCTTCCTCGCCGGCAAGATCCATGTCGGCCCGACCCAGTACGCTGCCGGCCGCATGGGCGACCCGCCGGCCACCACGCTGGCCGCGCGCCTGCGCGAGCGCCCGTTCCAGGTGGACCGCCTGAAGACCGGCACGCCGCCGCGCATCGATGGCCGCTCGCTGGACTACAGCGTGATGGATGAGCAGCCCGGTGATTCGCCGCGCCCGGTGATGTCCTTCCTCGGCTCGGTGGACGAGCATCCGCAGCAGGTCAGCTGCTGGATCACCCACACCACCGAACAGACCCACCAGATCATCCGCGACGCGCTGCATCGCTCGCCGCTGTACAGCGGCCAGATCGAAGGCATCGGCCCGCGCTACTGCCCGTCCATCGAGGACAAGGTAGTGCGCTTCGCCGAGAAGGCCAGCCACCAGATCTTCGTCGAACCCGAAGGCCTGGGCATCGTCGAGATCTACCCCAACGGCATCTCCACCTCGCTGCCGTTCGACGTGCAGCTGGAGATGGTGCGCAGCATCCGTGGTTTCGAGAACGCGCACATCACCCGCCCCGGCTACGCGATCGAGTACGACTTCTTCGATCCGCGCGGGCTGAAGGCCTCGCTGGAAACCAAGCTGGTCAACGGCCTGTTCTTCGCCGGCCAGATCAACGGCACCACCGGCTATGAAGAAGCGGCCGCGCAGGGCCTGCTGGCCGGCCTCAACGCCGCACGCCAGGTACGTGGACTGGATGGCTGGTGCCCGCGCCGCGACGAGGCGTACCTGGGCGTGCTGGTGGATGACCTGATCACCCACGGCACCAACGAGCCCTACCGCATGTTCACCAGCCGCGCCGAGTACCGCCTGCAGCTGCGCGAGGACAATGCCGACCAGCGCCTGACCCCGGCCGGCCGCGAAATGGGCCTGGTCGACGACCGCCGCTGGAACGCGTTCGAAACCAAGCAGGCCGCGGTCGCCGCCGAGCGTGCGCGTCTGGGTGCGCTGTGGGCCACGCCGGCCAATGCGCTCGGCCGCGAAGTGCAGGATACGCTGGGCGTCATGGTCAGCCGCGAAACCAACGTGCTGGACCTGATCAAGCGCCCCGAACTGGATTACGCGCAGCTGATGCAGGTGCCGTCGCTGGGCCCGGCCGTGGCCGACGCCAAGGTGGCCGAACAGGTGGAGATCGGCGTGAAGTACGCCGGCTACCTGGATCGCCAGCGCGAGGAAATCGAGCGGCAGCAGCGGCATGAGGCCACGCCGATCGCCGAGGCGTTCGACTATGCAACCGTGCGCGGGCTGTCGGCTGAGGCACTGCAGAAACTGGAACGTGTGCGCCCGCAGACCATCGGCCAGGCGCAGCGTATCCCGGGCATGACCCCGGCGGCGATCTCGCTGCTGCTGGTGCACCTGGAGCGGGCGCGGCGCGGACGCGTGGCGTAACGCGGTCTCACCTGCTTCTGGTGGGTGCCGACCTGGGTCGGCACATGAGTCTGCCCTGGTGGGTTCCGACCTTGGTCGGCACATGAATCTGCCCTGGTGGATGCCGACCTTGGTCGGCACGAATCATCAGATCGCGATGCTGCATGCATTTGTGCCGACCAAGGTCGGCACCTACCGGAGCGGAAGACACACCCACATGGGCGGGCGCGTTACCGCGCGTCCGCGCCACCACCCAGCACCTTGAACAACGTCACCCGGTTGCCCGCTTCCTGCTGCTGCAGGGCGATCAGGTCCTGCTGCGCGGCATACAGGCTGCGCTGCGCATCCAACGACTGCAGGTAGCCATCCAGTCCGGTGCGGTAGCGCGCATCGGCCAAGGTGTAGCTGCGCTGGCTGTCAGCCACCAACGCGCGTTGCGCGTCCAGCTGCGCGGTCAGGTGATCGCGCGTGGCCAGCGCATCGGCCACCTCACTGAAGGCCTGCTGGATCGCCTTCTCGTACTGCGCGATGCCGATGTCCTTGCCGATCTTCGAGGCATCCAGCGAGGCCTTCAGTGCACCGGCATGGAAGATCGGCGCGGTGATGCTGGGCGCGAACGACCAGCCACGGGTGCCGGCCGAGAACAGCGTCGACAACGCGGTGGAACTGTGGCCGTAGTTGGCGGTCAACGCCAGCGTCGGGAAGAATGCGGCGCGCGCGGCACCGATATCGGCGTTGGCTGCCTGCAATGCATGCTCGGCGGACAGCACGTCCGGGCGCTGCAGCAACACGCTGGACGGCAGGTTGGCGGGCAGCGGCGCCAATGCGACGCTGCCATCCAGCGCCTGCGCGGTTGGCAGCAGGGCCGGATCCAGCGGTGCCCCCACCAACAGCTGCAATGCATCGCGATCCTGCGCCTGCTGGGTCTGCAGCTTCGCCAGCGCCCCGCGCGCGGCTTCCACGCTGGTCTGCACCTGCGACAGGTCCAGGCCCGAGGCCAGCCCCTGTGCATGGCGGGCCTCGGTGCGCTGAAGGGTCTGCTGCTGGCTGTCCAGCGTTTGTTGCGTGAATGCCAGCGACTGCTCGTCGGCCGCCAGCGCCAGCCAGGCCGTCGCCACTTCAGCCACCAGGCTGGTGCGCGCGGCGCGCTGGTTCTCGGCGCTGGCCAGCCAGTTCTGCAGCGCCTCGTTCTTCAGGCTGCGGATACGCCCGAACAGGTCCGGCTCCCAGCTACTGATGCCCACCTGCACGGCATCGGATTCGGTCACCTGGGTGACGCCGGTCTCGCTGTTGGCATCGCTCACCCGCGAACGGGTGACACTGCCGCTGGCATCCACCGACGGCAGCAGTGCCGCGCGCTGGATGCGGTACTGCGCGCGCTCCTTCTCCACCTGCAGCACCGCCACGCGCAGGTCGCGGTTGTTCTGCAGCGCCAGCGCGATGACCTGCTGCAGGCGCGGTTCCAGGAACACGTCGCGCCAGGCCGGCATCGCCAGTGCCGGTTCGGCCGCGCCGATGGCAGCATTGCCGAACTGTGCCGGCACCGGCGCCTCGGGTCGCTGGTAGTGCGGGGCCATGCTCACGCAGCCGCCCAGCACGGCGGTCATCGTTGCGGCCGCCAGGGCGCGCAGCAGCATCGGCTTCATGGGCTTGTCTCCGGGACAGTGGCGTCGGCCGGCGCGCGGCCCGGGAACAGGCGGCGCACCAGCAGGTAGAACAACGGCACGAAGAACATGCCCAGCACCATCGAGGCCACCGTACCACCGGCCACGCCGGTACCCAGCGAACGGCGCGCAGCCGAACCGGCGCCGGTGGCAAATACCAGCGGCAACACACCCATCAGGAACGCCAGCGAAGTCATCACGATCGGCCGCAGCCGCAGGTAGACCGCCTGCAGGATCGCGTCGCGGGTGTCCCTGCCCTGCTGTTCGAGGATGCGCGCGAACTCGACGATCAGGATGCCGTTCTTCGCTGCCAGACCAATCGTGGTCAGCAGGCCGACCTGGAAGTACACGTCGTTGTTGAGGCCACGCAGGTTCATCATCAGCACCGCACCGAACACGCCCACCGGCACCGCCAGCATCACCGCGAACGGCACCGCCCAGCTTTCATACAGCGCGGCCAGGCACAGGAACACGAACAGCAGCGAGATGGCATACAGCATCGGCGCCTGGTTGCCCGACAGCTGTTCCTGGTAGGCCATGTCCGACCAGGCGTGACTGAAGCCTTCCGGCAGCGTGTCGGCCAGGCGCGCGATCTCGGCCATCGCCTCGCCGGAGCTGACGCCCGGTGCCGGCTGGCCGGTGATTTCCATCGCCGAGATGCCGTTGTAGCGCTGCAGTGCGGCCGGCGCACTGGTCCAATGCGTGCTGATCAGCGACGACAGCGGCACCATCTGCCCGGCCTGGTTGCGCACGCTCCAGCGCTCGATGTCCTGCGGCTGCATGCGTGCTTCGGCGGTGCCCTGGATGAACACCTTCTTGATGCGGCCCTTGTAGATGAAGTTGTTGACGAAGTCGCCGCCCAACGCCGCGTTCAAGGTGTCATTGACGTCCTGCGGGTTCACGCCCATCGCCTGCGCCTTGGCGTCGTCCACCTTCACCGCGTATACCGGCGCGTCTTCCAGGCTGGCGTAGCGCACGTTGACCAGCTTCGGGTCCTTGGCGGCTTCCTTCAGCAGCGTGTTGCGCGCGGCCACGGCGGCGGCATGGCCGGCACCGCCTTCGTCCTGCAGTTCCAGGGTGAAGCCACCCGCATCGCCGAGGCCCAGGATGGCCGGTGGCGAGGTGATGAACACCTGCGCATCGGGCACGCTGGCCATCGCCCGCGTCAAGCGTGCGGCGATGGTATCGGCATCGTCCTTGCGGTCATCCCAGTCCTTCAGCCGGATGAAGGCCTGGCCAACGTTCTGGCCGCTGCCGGTAACACTGAAACCGGCGGTGGCCTGGATCGAGAGCACGCCGTCGTCCTTCACCGCGACGGCACTCAGACGATCCATCACCGCCCGCGTCTGCTCCAGCGTGGAACCGGCCGGCAGCTTCACCAGCGCGTTGAGCATGCCCTGGTCTTCATCGGGCAGGAACGCGCCCGGCAGGTGCCACAGCAACAGGCCGGTGGCCACGCTCAGCACCAGGTAGAACAGCACGCCGAGCGTGCGGCGGCCGAGGAAACGATCCACGCGGTGACGCAGGCCGTTGGAGGTGCGCTCGAAGCGGTGGTTGAACCAGATGAAGAACTTGCCCAGCAGGCTGGGTTCGCCACCGTGGTCGCCATGCGGATGGCCGCCCTTGGGAATCTGGTGCAGGATGCTGCCACACAGTGCCGGGGTGATGGTCATCGCCACCAGCACCGACAGGATCATCGCGGCGGCGATCGTCACCGAGAACTGGCGATAGATCACCCCGGTTACACCGCTGAAGAACGCCATCGGCAGGAACACCGCGGTCAGCACCAGCACGATGCCGACCAGCGCGCCGGTGATCTGGCCCATCGCCTTCAGCGTGGCCGGCTTCGGCGCCAGCCCTTCGAAGGTCATCACCCGCTCCACGTTCTCCACCACCACGATGGCATCGTCCACCAGCAGGCCGATGGCCAGCACCAGTGCGAACATGGTCAGGGTGTTGATCGAATACCCGAATGCAGCCAGCACGCCGAACGTGCCCAGCAGCACCACCGGCACCGCGATGGTCGGGATCAGCGTGGCGCGCCAGTTCTGCAGGAACAGGTACATCACCAGCACCACCAGGATGATCGCTTCGATCAGGGTGATCACCACTTCCTTCAGCGAAATGGTCACGAATGGCGTGGTGGTGAAGGCCACGTGGGCGGTGTAGCCATGCGGCCAGTACTTCTGCAGCTGCTGAAGCCGTGCATCGATGGCCTTGGAGACGGCGATCGCGTTGGCACCGGCATTGAGTTCAATGCCCAGCGACGCCGACGGCTTGCCATTGAAGGTGCTGATGCTGTCGTAGCTTTCCGGCCCGAGGCCGATCTTCGCCACGTCGCCCAGACGCACCACGCTGCCGTTGGAATCGGCCTTGAGCACCACCTGCGCGAACTGCTCGGGCGTGTGCAGGCGGCTGCGCGCGGTTACCGTAGCGTCGAGCTGCTGGCCCTTCAGCGCCGGCTGGCCACCCAGCTCACCGGCGGAGACATCGGTGTTCTGTGCCTGCAGTGCGGTCTCGATGTCCGAGGGCATCAGCGCGTACTGGCGCATCTTCTCCGGATCCAGCCAGATGCGCATGGCGTATTCCTGGCCGATCGGCTGGATGTTGCCGACACCGCTGACGCGGCTGATCTGGTCATCGATGCGCGCTTCCATGAAGTTGGCGACATCGAAGTTGTCCATGCTGCCGTCTTCGCTGGTGAACGACAGCACCTCGAAGATCGAACCACTGGACTTGGTGATGGTCAGGCCGTTCTGCTGCACCGCCTGCGGCAGCGTGGCCATGGCGGCCTGCAGCTGGTTCTGCACCTGCACCTGCGCGGTATCCGGATTGGTACCGGTGGCGAACACCAGGTTGACCTGCGCCGAGCCGTCGGAGGCACTGGTCGAGGTCATGTACATCAGGTGATCGAGGCTTTGCTGGGACTGCTCGATGACCTGGGTGACCGCGTTTTCCACGGTCTGCGACGAGGCGCCGGTGTAGGTGGCGCGGATGGTGATGGTGGGCGGGGCGATCTGCGGGTAGCGGTCCACCGGCAGGATCAGGATCGCGAGCAGGCCGAGCAGGCTGACCGCGATGGCGATCACCCAGGCGAAGATCGGCCGGTCGATGAAGAAACGAACCATGTGGGCCAGGCCTCAGTGCGACTTTTCGTCGGTGTTGCCGTTCGGATCGACCGCCGGCATCGCCGCCAACTGCGCCGTCGTGGCCGCCACCGCTTTCACCTGCTGGCCGAGCGATACCGCGCTGCCGTTGCTGACGATCACCCGTTCGCCAGCCTTGAGGCCGCTGGTGATCTGCCACTGGTTACCGACCACCTGGCCGGTGCTGACGCGGCGCTCGACCACATGATCCCTGGCGTCGAGCAGGCGCAGCAGCGGTTCGCCGCGTTCGTTGCGCACCACCGCCTTCTGCGGCACCAGCAGGGCACGCGCGTCGGTGGCCATCGGCAGCACCGCCTTCAGGTACATGCCCGGCAACAGCAGGCCGTCCGGGTTCGGAATGACCGCGCGCAGCTTCACGTTGCCGGTGCCCGGATCCACTGCGCTGCCGACGAACTCCAACGTGCCTTCATGCGCGTAGGTGCTGCCGTCCTCCAGCAGCACCTTTACCTGTGCCTTGCCATCGATGGCCTTCACCAGGCCCGCATCGAGCTGCTTGCGCAGCGCCAGCATCTGCGTGCTGGACTGGGTGACATCCAGGTACACCGGGTCCAGCCGCTGGATGGTGGCCAGTGCCGTATCCTGGCCGGCCGCGACCAGCGCGCCGGCGGTGACGCTGGAGGTGCCGATGCGGCCGTCGATGGGGGCGGTCACCCGGGTGTAGTCGAGGTTGATGCGGGCAGCCTGCAATGCAGCGCGCGCGGCAATCACGTTGGCCTGCGCCTGCTTCAACGCCGAGGTGGCATCGTCGGCGTCCTGCTTGCTGGCTGCATCCATGCTCGCCAGCGCGCGGGTACGCTCGGCCTTCGGCTGTGCCGACAACACGGTGGCCTCGGCCTGCGCCAGCTGCCCGCGGGCGGTATCGAAGGCCGCCTGGTACGGTGCCGGGTCGACCTGGTACAGCAGCTGACCTGCCTTGACCTGCTGGCCTTCGGTGAACAACCGCTGGCGGATCAGGCCGCCGACCTGCGGCCGCACCTCGGAGATCTCGAACGGCACGGCACGGCCGGGCAAGGTCTGCTGGAGTGCCAGCGGCTGCGCGCTGGCGATGATGACGCCCACTTCGGGCATGGCCGGGGCATCGGTCCTGCCCGCCGAACAGGCCGCCAGGGCCAGCAGCAGGGGCAACAGCAGGGGACGCGGGGAACGGGACAGCGGGCGCAGGAGGGACATGGGGGGCGTGGGGGCCTTGCGTTGACCCGTGCACGCTGCCGTGAAACTGTGCAGAGAATATGGAGATTGTGCGACGGGCTCAGCTGGCGCTTGCTTTCGGCGCCGCATGCGCCACTAATGGCCTTCGCGATGGCGAAGTTCCAACTCAAATTCGGCCTGACCGCGAAGACCTTCCTCGCGATCTTCACCGCCTGCCTGCTGGTGCTGGCAGTGAACGGTATTGCCAGCCGCGTGGCCTTCCAGACCGGCTTCCTGGACTACCTCAACGACCAGGGCGACCTGCGCATGCAGCGGCTGATGCCACACCTGCAGCGCGAGTACCGCGAGCACGGTGGCTGGGAGCATCTACGCGGTGATGGCGACCGCTGGGCGCGGCTGCTGCGCCCGGACCTGGCCCATGGGCACGAAGGACCGGTGCCGTCGCTGTCCGACCAGACCGGCGTGCCGTCGCGCCTGGGCCTGTTCGACGCGCAGCACCGTTTCGTGGCCGGCAACCCCGACGCCACCAGCGATGACGAGCCGCATGCGGTGCAGGTGGACGGGCAGACCGTCGGTTGGCTGGGCATGGTGCCGTTCCAGACCGTCATCGCCACCAACGACCTGAATTTCTACAACACCCAGGTGCGCGCCTGGTGGGTGATCGGCATCGCGCTACTGCTGGTGACGGTACTGCTGGCCTGGCTGGTATCGCGTGCGCTGCGCCAGCGCCTTGCCAAGCTGGCCGCTGCCACCCACCGGTTGGCCGCCGGTGACTACGCCACCCGCATCGAGCGCACCAGTGACGATGAGCTGGACGCGCTGGTCAACGACTTCAACCGGATGGCGCAGGCGCTGGACGACACCGAACGCAACCGCCGCGCCTTCATTGCCGACATCTCGCATGAGCTGCGCACGCCATTGGCCGTGGTGCGCGCCGAGCTGGAGGCAATCGAAGATGGCATCCGTCCGCTGGACCGGGCCAACCTGGTGGGCCTGCAGGGCGAGATCCGCCAGCTGGGCAAGCTGATCGACGACCTGCACGACCTGTCGATGACCCAGTCCGGCGGCCTGGCGTACCGCTTCGCGCCACTGGACCTGGTGGCGCTGCTGCGCAGCGAACTCAATGGCATGCGCGTGCGCTTCGCCAATGCAGGCCTGGCGTTGGAAGAAGACCTGCCCGCCACGCCGTTGCAGGTGTCCGGTGACGAACGGCGCCTGCAGCAGGTGCTGGCCAACCTGCTGGAAAACGCACTGCGCTACACCCATGCCGGTGGCCGCGTACGCGTGCAGGCAGCGCGCGTGCCTGCCGGCGTGCAGCTGGTCGTGGAAGACACCGCGCCGGGCGTTCCGCCCGACAAGTGCGCACTGCTGTTCGAACGCTTCTACCGCGTGGAAAGTTCGCGCAACCGCGCCAGTGGCGGCAGCGGGCTGGGCCTGGCCATCAGCCACAACATCATCCTCGCCCACCACGGCGTCATCCACGCCGCGCCCTCGCCGCTGGGCGGGCTGCGCGTGGTCATCACCCTGCCGGAGCCTGCATGAGCACGTCGCCCGCCACGTCCACGAAGATCCTGATCGTCGAGGACGAGCCACGCTTAGCTTCGGTACTTCGCGACTACCTGGCCGCTGCCGGCATGGCCAGCGAGTGGGTGGACGACGGTGGTCAGGTGATCGACGCGTTCGTGCGCTACCAGCCCGACCTGGTGCTGCTGGACCTGATGCTGCCGCAGCGCGACGGCGTGGACCTGTGCCGCGAACTGCGTGCCAGCAGCGATGTACCGGTCATCATGGTCACCGCACGGGTGGAAGAGATCGACCGCCTGCTGGGCCTGGAGATCGGCGCCGACGACTACATCTGCAAGCCGTTCAGTCCGCGCGAAGTGGTCGCGCGGGTGATGGCGGTGCTGCGCCGCTACCGCCCCGACCCGGGTGCGCGCGCCAACGGTGGCCTGCACATCGACGAGCCGGCCGCACGCGCCACCTGGAACGGCAAGGGCCTGGACCTGACGCCGGTGGAGTACCGCCTGCTGCGCACGCTGCTGGCCACCCCGGGCCGGATCTGGGCGCGCGATGAACTGCTCGACCGGCTGTACCTGGACCATCGCGTGGTGGTCGACCGCACCGTCGACAGCCATGTGCGCAACCTGCGCCGCAAGCTGGCCGACGCCGGCATGGAAGGCGAGCCGATCCGTTCGGTGTACGGCATGGGCTACAGCTACGAGCCCTAGCCGGTAGTGCCGGCCG
The DNA here is from genome assembly GCF_059367915.1 of Stenotrophomonas sp. YJH_SMC_19. Classification (NCBI taxonomy): domain Bacteria; kingdom Pseudomonadati; phylum Pseudomonadota; class Gammaproteobacteria; order Lysobacterales; family Lysobacteraceae; genus Stenotrophomonas; species Stenotrophomonas sp. YJH_SMC_19. The sequence continues at coordinate 79,378 of NZ_JCAFRI010000020.1, read as the reverse complement.
CTGGCCGGCAACCGCAGAATTCCAAGTGCGCCCGTGAGCTTGCCGGCCAGCGGCCGGCACTACCGGTGCGCACTTGCGTTACAGTCGAGCACGCTCGACATTACGAACACAACTGCATGGACGACATCCACCCGATCGCGCCGGACAAGCGCGCCGCCATCCTTTCCACCCTGGCTGACATCGAACAGCGCTACGACGTACGCGTGCTGCTGGCCTGCGAGTCGGGCAGCCGCGGCTGGGGCTTTTCCTCGCCCGACAGCGACTACGACGCGCGCTTCATCTACGTGCATCGCCAGCCTTGGTATCTCAGCGTCAACGAGAGCACCGGTCCCGGCGAAGCGCAGCGCGATGTGATCGAACTGCCGATCGACGATGAGCTCGACGTGAGCGGCTGGGACCTGCGCAAGGCACTGCGACTGGTTTCAAAATCCAATCCGACCCTGATCGAGTGGCTGCGCTCGCCGATCGTCTACCAGCAGGATCAGGCGGCGGTGTCACAGTTGTGGGAAGCAGCGAAAGCGTTCCATTCACCGCTGGGCACCTGGTGGCACTACTTCAACATGGCGCGCTCGAACCATCGCGGCTACCTGCGTGGCGAAACGGTGCGCACCAAGAAGTACCTGTACGTGCTGCGCCCACTGCTGGCCTGCCAGTGGATAGAGCACGAACAGACACCCCCGCCGATGGCCTTCGAGGATCTGCTGGACCGGCTGCTGCCAGACGGTGAGGTGCGTGAAGTCATCGATGCCCTGCTGGCGGTCAAGCGGGCCAGCGCCGAGGTCGCCGCCGGGCCGCGCATTGCGGCGATCAGCGACTACATCGATCGTGAACTGGCCATCCGGACTGCGCAGGCGCCACAGCTGCCCGCCGGACGAGGTGATGCTGCGTGGCTGGATGAGCTGTTCCGGCAGATGCTGGCCGAGCACGCGCCTGAATGAAGAGCCGCACCTGCCTCTGGTAGTGCCGGCCGCTGGCCGGCAACCACGGAAATCCAGGCGTGCCGCGCGGTTGCCGGCCAGCGCCCGGCACTACCACCCGGGTATCATCGTCGCGAACGCCCTGATTTCCGGAGACCCCGATGAACCCGCTGCGCCCCTTCCGCGACAAGATGCCCATCCTCGGCGAGCGCGTGTACATCGACCCGTCGTGCACGATCATCGGCGACGTGGAACTGAGCGACGACGTGTCGGTGTGGCCGGGCACGGTCATCCGCGGTGACGTCAATTACATACGCATCGGTGCACGCACCAACGTGCAGGACGGCACCATCATCCACGTCAGCCACCACAGCCCGTACAACAAGGCCGGCTACCCGACCCTGATCGGCGAAGGCGTGACCGTCGGCCACGGCTGCATCATCCACGCCTGCACGATCGGCGATTACAGCCTGATCGGCATGGGCGCCTGCATCCTCGACGGTGCCCGCGTGGAGCGCCATGGCTTCGTCGGCGCCGGTGCGGTGATCGGCCCCGGCAAGGTGGTGGGCGAAGGCGAGCTGTGGGTCGGCAACCCTGCCCGGCCGGCACGCACGCTGAGCGACAAGGAGATCGAGTCGCTGCACTACTCGGCCGACCACTACGTGCGGCTGAAGGACGAATACCGGGGCTGAGCAGCCAACGCTGCCGCGCGGCTCTGCTAAAGTCTGGGCCCGACCAGGACCTGTCGAGACCCCCATGCCTGTGGTTGCCAGCCGGAGAGGACTCCGGCGCCCACAACGAAGGCCACCGCGCTGATGGCCGCACCGATGCTCGATACCTACCGTGAGGTGGTGACGCCGGAGGGTGTGCTGCTTCAGTTGCCGGTAGCCGGACCGCTGCCGCGGGCCATGGCCTGGCTGGTCGATCTTGGCGTGCGCATCGCGGTACTGGTGCTGATGGCGATTCCGCTGGCGGTGCTGGACGAATTCGGCTCCGGCCTCAACCTGGTGCTGATGTTCCTGGTCTACTGGGTCTACCCGATCGTGTGCGAGGCGCTGTGGGGCCGTACCCTGGGCAAGCGCGCGCTGGGCCTGCGCGTGCTGTCCCGCGATGGCGCGCCCGTGGGCTGGATGGCGGCGATCACCCGCAACCTGCTGCGCACGGTGGACATGCTGCCGTTCGGCTATGCACTGGGCCTGGTCAGCAGCCTGTTCGATCCGCACGGCCGCCGCCTCGGCGACCTGGTGGCCGGCACCGTGGTGGTGCACGCGCCTGTGCTGTACCTGCCGCCGCCACCTACCATCGACAGCGTGCTGGCCCCGCCGCAGCCACTGCGGCCGGAGGAACAGGCCGCGCTGATGGCCTTCGCCGAGCGCGCGCCACGGCTGTCGGCGGCCCGCCAGCAGGAGCTGGCCGGCATTGCCGAGCCCCTGACCGGTACCCACGGCCAGGTCGCCGTGCTGCGCCTGTACGCCATGGCCAACTGGCTGCTGGGGCGGCGATGAAACAGGAACAGTTCGTCGCCCGCTACCAGCAGGAATGGCAGGAGCTGGAACAGTGGCTGCTGCTGCGTGCCGGCGCCTCGCGCCGCGCGCGCCGCAAGGCCAGCGGCCTGGCACTGGACGATACCGCCGTCCCGCAGCGCTACCGGCGCCTGTGCCAGCAGCTGGCGCTGGCCCGCGAGCGCGGTTACAGCCCGCAGCTGGTCGAGCGCCTGCAGCAGCTGATGCAGCATGGCCACAGTGTGCTGTACCGCACACGGCCGACGCGCTGGCGCGCCGCGCTGGAATTCCTGGTGGCCGACTTCCCGCTGCTCGTGCGCAGCCAGGCACGCAGCATGTGGGTGGCGCTGGCGATGTTCGCGCTGCCGGCAATCGCCTGCTTCGTGCTTGTACAGGTCTACCCGGACCTGATCCATACGTTGATGGACAACCGCCAGATCGCCGCGATGGAGCGCATGTACGACCCTGCCGCCGAACGACTGGGCCGCGACAGCGGTACCGACTGGATGATGTTCGGCCACTACATCCTCAACAACATCAGCATTGCCCTGCGCACCTTCGCCAGCGGCCTGCTGGCCGGGCTGGGTACGCTGCTGGTGCTGCTGTTCAACGGCGTCACCATCGGCGCGGTGGCCGGCCACCTGCAGCACATCGGACACGGTGGACCATTCTGGCGCTTCGTGGCCGGCCATGGCGCGTTCGAGCTGACCGCGATCGTGATCGCCGGCGGTGCCGGCCTGCAGCTGGGCATGAAGCTGCTGGCACCGGGCCGGCGCAGCCGCCTGGACGCGCTGGTCGACGGTGGCCGCATCGGTGCGCGGCTGTGCCTGGGCGTGGCGTTCATGCTGCTGGCCGCAGCCTTCATCGAAGCGTTCTGGTCGTCGATCGCCGAAGTCCCCGCATGGACCAAGTTCGGCGTCGCCGGAGTGCTCTGGGCCGGCGTGCTGCTGTGGCTGTGGCGTGGCGGGCGTGGAGGCGGCCATGCGCATTGACCGTCTGGACGTGGTGCTGCGTGCACGCAGCGGCTGGGAAGCGATGGAGCTGGGCAGTGCCCTCGCCCGCCGCCATGCGCGCGCCGTGTGGGGCAGCTGGCTGCTGGCCAGTGCTCCGTTGTTCGTGATCTTCAACGCGCTGGGATGGTGGCTGGATGCCTTCGGCTGGGCCTGGCTGGCGATGTGGTGGTGCAAGCCACTGTTCGAGCGTGCGCCGCTGTATGTGCTGTCACGCGGCATCTTCGGCGAACCGGTCAGCACACTTTCGGCCCTGCGTGCGCAGCGCCACTGGGGCAACACTGGTTCCTGGGGCTACCTGGGCTGGCGTCGCTTCAGCGTGCTGCGCAGCCTGTGCCTGCCGGTGAACCTGCTGGAAGGCAACGCACCGGGCCAGCGCGGTCCACGCCGCCGTGCGGTGGCTGCCGGCGCCGCAGGTGCGGCGACAGTGCTGACCGTGACCTGCATGGCGTTCGAAGCGGTGCTGGTGTCCGGCGCCATCGGTGCAGTGTTCATGTTCATGCCACTGGACCTGATGTCCGAATCCTGGCGTGCGGCGTGGGACATGATCGGCAAGGACACGCCGGCATGGGCACGCTTCGGTTTCAATCTGGCCTGCTGGCTGGCCTCGGCGCTGATCGGCCCGTTCTTCGTCGGTGCGGGCTTTGGCCTGTACTTGAACCGGCGTACGCAGATGGAAGCCTGGGACGTCGAAATCGCCCTGCGCCGCCTGCGCGATCGCCTGCTGCCGGCGGCATCGACGCTGGCGCTGCTGCTGTGCCTGGCACTGCCGCTGGTCTCCGCCCCGGTGCATGCGCAGGACGCAGATGCCGAGCCCGGGCGCGCAATGGGCAAGCCCAACGCCAGTGACATCGCCGCCGAAGACGACGACGATGAACCGACCATCGACCCGGCCAACACGCCGGCCACCATCTTCGGTGGCACGCCGGTGGACACCGCCGGTTTCCGTCAAGCGGTTAACCGCGCCTATGAGGACCCGCTGCAGCGCCCGACCCGCGAGGTCACCCGCTGGAAGCCGATCGAGCAGGCCGAGGAAAAAAAGAAGGAAGACAAGCAGCTGCAGCGTGACACCAACAGCAAAGGTGAACGCAAAGCGCGCAGGGACGGCATCGCCTGGCTGGCACGGCTGGCCGAATGGGGCCTGTGGGGCCTGCTCGGCATCCTGCTGCTGGTGCTGCTGCTGACCGCGCGGCTGTGGCTGCCATGGCTGCGTGGCAGTGGCCGGCGCAAGGCCGACGCTGCACCGGAGGTGCTGGAGAAACAGGTGGAGTTGCCGGTGGTGCTGCCGCCGGACGTGGCCACCCAGGCTGGCCTGCTCTGGGACCAGGGCCGGCCGCGGCAGGCGCTGGCCCTGCTGTACCGCGCAAGTGTGCGCACGGTGGGCGAGCGCAGCGGTATCGCGCTTCCACCTGGGGCCACCGAAGCGCAATGCCTGCGCGCGTCGCGGCGCATGCCTGATGCCACCGATCGTGACCTGTTCGCGCGCATCGTGCGCATGTGGCAGTACGCCGCCTACGGTGGCCGCCTGCCCAGCCGCGCCGATTTCGATGCATTGGCCGATACCCTGCGCCAGCAGTACGGGTGGCAGGCATGAGTCCGCGCCTGTTCTGGTCGCTGCTGCTCGGTGCATTGGTGCTGTTCGGTGTACCGCTGACCATCCTCTACCTGCGCACGCACGAACGGGTGACCGAGACGATCCGGCTGCCGCCACAGGGCGAAGCCGCCTACAACCCGCTGTACGTACTCGGCCAGGCCCTGCGCGCCGATGGCATTGACGTGCACTCGCGGCCACGGCTGGAACTGCAGCAGATGGCACTGGGGCCGAACGATACGGTGGTGCTGCTGCAGGACAGCAGCGAACTGCCGCCGCCCGTTGCCAGCGCGCTGCTGGACTGGGTCGACGGTGGCGGCCACCTGCTGGTACGTACACCGCCGCCGGCCGAGGACGATGCCGGCAGCACGCAGGGCCCCTTGCTGGACCGGCTGGGCGTGGACAGCCTGTTCCAGCGCAGCGACTGCCAGCCGTTCCATGTCGACGACGATCCTGGCCACGTCGAATTCTGCGGTGGCCGTCGCTTCACCCTGGGTTTTGCCGCCAGTGCGCAGGCCGAACGTCGCTGGGGCACGGATCGCGACCTGGTGTTCGCGCGCCTGCGCCATGGCCAGGGCAAGGTGAGCGTGCTGGCCGACATGGAGTTCATGCGCAGCGAGGTGGACTCACCGGCGGCGCGCCTGGCCTCCGCAGGGGGCAAGGCCAGCGACGGCCTGCACGACGCGTCGCATCGCGACCTGACCCGCTACCTGCTCGATCCGAACTACGGCAAGGGTGCGGTCTGGCTGGTCTATGCCAGCCGCCCGCCGTCGCTGTGGTCGCGCATGTTCTATCAGGGCTGGCCGCTGTGGGCACCGTTGCTGCTGGCCCTGCTGGGTTGGCTGTGGGGCCGCTCGCAGCGCTTCGGCAGCCTGCTGCCGTCGCCGGTTCTGGAACGCCGTTCGCTGCTGGAGCACGTGCGCGCCAGTGGTGAACTGCTGCTGCGTTTCGGCCACGGCGCGCGCCTGTACGAGGCCGTACTCGCCCTGTTCCTGCACCGCCTGCGCCTGCGCGCACCGGTTGCCGCCGCACTCGATGGCGCGCCGCGTGATCAGGCCATCGCCGAGCTGCTGAAGTGGCCGCAGGGCCGCGTTGCCAGCGCGCTCACGCCCCCTCCGCCGCACGATTCCTCCGCCCTGCGCGAGCGCATCCGCTTGCTGCTCCAGATGAGATCCCTGCTATGACCGAAGTCCCCGAGCTGCCGGCGGCCGCCAACGCCCGCCTGATCGAACGCGTCGATGCCATCCGCGATGCCGTCGGCCACGCCTTCATCGGCCAGGCCGATGTGCTGGACCAGATCCTGGTGGCCCTGCTGGCCGGTGGCCACGTGCTGATCGAGGGCGTGCCCGGGCTGGGCAAGACCCTGCTGGTGCGCGCGCTGGCCCAAGCACTTGAGCTGGACTACGGTCGCGTGCAGTTCACCCCCGACCTGATGCCCAGCGACGTCAGTGGCCACGCGGTGTACGACCCGAAGAGCGAGAGCTTCAAGATCCGTCGCGGCCCGGTGTTCACCAACCTGCTGCTGGCCGACGAGATCAACCGCGCACCGGCCAAGACCCAGTCGGCGCTGCTGGAAGTGATGCAGGAAGGCCAGGTGACCATCGAAGGCAAGGCCTTCACCCTGGCGCCGCCGTTCATGGCGCTGGCCACGCAGAACCCGCTGGAACAGGAAGGCACCTACCCGCTGCCGGAAGCGCAGCTGGACCGCTTCCTGCTGAAGGTGCTGATCGACTACCCGCAGCTGGAGGACGAGAAGCGCATGGTGACCGCGATCACCAGCGGCCGCGCCGCCAGCGATTTCGACCTGAGCCAGGTGCCGCGCGTGCTCGGCGCCGGCGAACTGCTGGAACTGCAGCGCGCCACGGCGGCGATCACCGTCGATGACGAAGTGATCGACTACGCGGTGCGGATTGTGGCGGCCACGAGGCAGTGGCCGGGTATCGCGGTCGGCGCTGGCCCGCGTGGCAGCATCGCGCTGGTACGTGCCTCGCGCGCGCAGGCGGTGTTGGCCGGCCGTGACTTCGTCACCCCCGACGACGTGCGCGACATCGCGCGCCCCGCGCTGCGCCATCGCATCGCGCTGGCACCGGAACTGCAGATCGAAGGCCAGGACGCCGACGACGTGCTGGGTGCACTGCTGGCCAAGGTGGAAGCACCGCGCCGATGAGGCCGGCCCCGCTGCTGCTGGCGCTGCTGCTGGCCTGGGCCGCCCTGGGTGGCCTGGTGCTGGGTGGCCTGCTGCCGCGCTGGAGCTGGGCGCTGGCCGCGGTGGCGATTGCCGTGCCAGCGTTGATGGATTTGTGGCGGCAGACGCGGCGTCCATCGCCGCAGATCCAGCGTGAGCTGCCCGAAGCGCTGGCACTGGGCGTGCGCCGCGAGGCCGCGCTGCGGCTGCAGGCGGACGCATCGATGACGGTGCAGGTGTTCGACCTGGTCCCCGGCGGCTGGCCGCTGGAGTCGCTGCCGCAGCGCGTGCGCCTGAAGGCCGGCAGCGCCTCCACCCTGCACTACCACCTGCAGCCGCTGCAGCGCGGGCGCTTCCGCTTCGACGGCGTGCACCTGCGCATGCGCTCGCCGTGGCGGCTGTGGTGGCAGCAACGCACGCTGCCTCCCGCGCTGGACGTGCGGGTCTATCCGAACTTCGTACCGCTCACCCGCTTCGCCCTGTTCAGCGCCGACCAGGCCTCGCGGTTGGTCGGTGCACACGTGAAGCGCCGCCGCGGTGAAGGCACCGACTTCCACCAGATGCGCGAGTACCGCATCGGCGACAGCCTGCGCCAGCTGGACTGGAAGGCCACCGCGCGTGCGCGCAAGCTGGTCTCGCGCGAGTACCAGGACGAGAAGAACCAGCAGCTGCTGCTGATGCTCGACAGTGGCCGCCGCATGCTGGCCAGCGAAGGCGGGCTCTCGCACTTCGATCATGCATTGAACGCCTCTCTGGTGGTGGCCTACCTGGCGCTGCGCCAGGGCGATGCTGCCGGCCTGTTCGCCACCGGTGGCGAGCGCCGCTGGGTAGCACCGCAGCGTGGCATGGGCACGGTCGAGCACCTGCTGCGTGCCAGCTACGACCTGCAGCCGCGCGCGGTGGCCACCGACTACCTGGCCGCCGCCACCGAAGTGTCGCTGCGCCAGCGCCGGCGTGCGCTGGTGATGCTGGTCAGCAACGTACGCGATGAGGACATCGAAGACCTGCTGGCGGCGGTGCGCCTGCTGCAGCGGCGCCACCTGGTGTGCGTGGCCAGCCTGCGCGAGCGCGAACTGGATGCTGTCCTCGATGATGAGGTGCAGTCGCTGGAGGACGCGGCACAGGCCGGCGCCGCGGCGCTGTACCTGCAGCAGCGCGCGAAAGCGCATGAAGCGCTGCGCAGCGAGAAGGTGATGGTGCTGGACGTGACCGCCGACGCCCTGCCCGGTGCACTGGTGGAGCGCTATCTGGCGGTGAAGCGCGAAGGGTTGCTCTGATACCAGGAACGGTTGCCGGCCAGCGGCCGGCACTACCGACACATCGCTCTGGTAGGTGCCAACCTTGGTTGGCACGAAACCCACAGCGCCGACCAGGGTCGGCATCTACCAGCAACGGTTGCCGGCCAGCGGCCGGCACTACCCCTGCAGCAATCGCCGCTGCAATCGCTCCACCGCGCGCTGCAGTAACACCCGGTTGCGGGCCAGCTTCATCCACTGCGGCAGGCGCGAGAACATGGATCGGTGATGGCCGCGGCTTTCGCGCAATGTCGCGCTCGCGTACTCGTGCAATGCCTGCAGATGTTCAGCGTTATAGGCCTAGAGCAGGCCTGCGCGGGTCGGTTCGACCAGGCACAGCGGCAATCCGAAGTGCGGATCGGCAGGCTCGGCATCACGCAACGGACGCACCGAGACCGAAACATCGGTACTGCGATCACATTGCGCGCATCGAGCAGCGAAGGACGCCGGTGCAGGAACGCCAGCGGGAACCCGACGACGCACGTGCAGCCACTGATGCCCACAGAATCCACAAGGTTGGCGGCCCAGCATGTAGACCGCACCGACCCAGTCACCACTGTCCAGTGCAGAACTGCAGCCGGTGCAGCGGAATCGCGCGGTCCACCGGTAGGGTTCCCAGCTGGCGACCACCCAGCCGGGGGCGTCGCAGCGATGGCAACGCACCGCGACACGGTCCGCGAAGGCCTGCAGGCTGCGCCCGTCATCGAAGTGCCGGCCAGGCACGGGCGAAGAACGCCCATGCCGGCCAGGCCAACGCCGCACCGCCATCAGACGTAGATCCGCGTCGGCGCCTCGTCAACGATCGCATGCGGCACGAAGCGCGCACTGTCACGGGTGATCGCGCTGTCGTCTTCGCGGATGCCGATGCCGCAGGCGTGGTCACCCACCACCCAGCTGCCGATCAGCGGATAGCCGCCTTCGAAGCGGGTGAGCGGATGGGCGCGCTGGATGATCGCCGGGCCATCGTAGGGACCGTCGCTGCGCTGGGTGCTGCCATCGGCCAGATGCATCTCGATGTTCGCGCCTTCGCGCGAGAACAGCGGCTTGCGCACCCAGCCCGACGCCAGCGTGCTGCCGTCATCAAAATGCGCTTCCAGCAGGTTCGGATGGCCCACGTTACGCTGCCACAGCAGCGGCAGGATGCCCTTGTTGCTCAACACCGCCTTCCACGCCGGCTCCAGCAGCTGCACGCCCGAGCCGGGCAGCGCGCGACCGAATTCCTCGGCCATCAGGTCTTCCAGCGGGTACAGCTTGAACAGCGTGCCGATCACCGAATCGTCCAGCGCGGTGAAGCGACCGTCCTCGGACAGGCCAATGTCCTCGATGGCGATGGCCTGGCCATGCAGGCCGGCCTGCGATGCACAGTCGCGCAGATAGTCGACGGTGCCGCGGTCTTCTTCGGAGCTGCCCACGGCACTGAAATACAGCGGCGGCGGCAGCTGCGTGGCCAGTTCGCCGAAACGCTCGACCAGCGTTTCGTGGATCGCGTTGAACTGGTCGGCGTGCTGCGGCAGGCGACCGGCGTTGCGCTGGTCTTCCAGCCACTGCCATTGGAAGAAGCTGGCCTCGAACAGCGAGGTCGGCGTGTCGTAGTTCAGTTCGTACAGCTTGGCCGGACCGGTACCGTCGTAGGCCAGGTCCAGGCGACCGTACAGATGCGGCTGGCGCTGGCGCCAGCTGTCGGCGATCCAGTCGCGGTAATGCGACGGAATCGCCAGCTGGTCCATCAATCGTTCGCTGGCGATGACATCGCCGACCAGGTCCAGCGCCATCTGGTGCAGCTCGGCGCTGGGGTCTTCGATGTCCTGTTCGATCTGGCGCAGGGTGAACGCGTAGTACGCGCTTTCGTCCCAGTACGGCTGGCCGTCGATGGTGTGGAAGCGGAAACCCGCCTCTTCCGCGCGCGCCCGCCATTGGGCACGCTCGGCAATCCGGATGCGCTGCATGGGTCGATCAGCCGCCGTAGCTGCCGCTGCTGCTGCGGCGCGCGCTGGTGTTGCCGAAGCCACCACGGCTGGCAGTGACCGCACGGTTCGGTTCGCTGGTGACCGGGGCCAGGCCGGCCTTGCCCGCGCCGATGCCGCTGGCGGTGTTCAGGCCACCAGTGCCACCCGGTGCCGGGCGCGCCCAACCCGCATTCTTGTCCTGGTAGGCCGGCGCCGACGCCGGTGCCTGCGGTGCCAGGCCTCCGCGGTTGCTCAGCATCTGCGACATGAAGAAGCCCATCATCATCGGGCCGATGAACGAGGTACCGGCCGAGGTGTGCTGCTGCACGCACTGCTCCGGCTTGTAATCCTTCTCGCAGGCTTCCCTGCTGGCGTACTTCGGCGCCGCATCGGCGGCCTGCTTCTGCGCTTCTGCGAAGGCATTGCGGCACGACGACGGATCGCCGGTGGCCTCGGTGCAGGCCTCGACCGAGGTGTACAGGCCTTCCTGCACCTTCACCTCCGGCTCCTTCTGGCAGGCGGTGAACAGCAGCGGCGCGGCGCTCATCAGCAGCAGCGCGGTGGTGCGGGAACGTTTCATGGCCTCATGCCCTGTCGACGGATCAATGCCCCAATGATGCCAAATCCGGACCAGCAACCGGAATCGGCAAAGTCCGAAAGATGAACGGACTTTCATTTTCGTCGCTCCAATCAGGAATCGGGGGTCAGAGCCCGTCGCACAGCAACGGGATCCGACCCCGTCAGATCGCAGGAAACTGTCGAAGGCGGGGTGGGTCCGGTTGCGGGGGCGTGAGCGCCATGGATGGCGCGACCGAGGCTACATGGACGTACTTGCGCCGTCCCCCGCAGCCGGACCCACCCCGCCGTCCCACGGATAGCCCAGCTGTTGCTGTTGAGGTTGCCGGCCAGCGGCCGGCACTACCCCGGGTGCAGGGCGCAGCCCTGCCGCTCTCTCCCCGGTGGTTGCAGCAGCAACCGAAAAAATTGGCCATGATCGGCTGACCCCCACGTCGTACGGCCCGCCCGTTCCGCCAGCCATGCCCGAATACCGTTCCCGCACCTCCACCGCCGGCCGCAACATGGCCGGCGCCCGCGCCCTGTGGCGTGCCACCGGCATGAAGGACGGCGACTTCCACAAGCCGATCATCGCCATCGCCAACTCCTTCACCCAGTTCGTGCCCGGCCACGTGCACCTGAAGGACCTCGGCCAGCTGGTCGCGCGCGAGATCGAGCAGGTCGGCGGCGTCGCCAAGGAATTCAACACCATCGCCGTGGACGACGGCATCGCGATGGGCCACGACGGCATGCTGTATTCGCTGCCCAGCCGCGAGATCATCGCCGACGCCGTGGAGTACATGGTCAACGCGCACTGTGCCGACGCGCTGGTGTGCATCAGCAACTGCGACAAGATCACCCCCGGCATGCTGATGGCAGCGCTGCGCCTCAACATCCCGGTGGTGTTCGTTTCCGGCGGACCGATGGAAGCGGGCAAGACCAAGCTGTCCGAGCACAAGCTGGACCTGGTCGATGCGATGGTGGTCGCTGCCGATGACAGCGCTTCCGACGAGAAGGTGGCCGCGTTCGAACGCAGCGCCTGCCCCACCTGCGGCTCCTGCTCGGGCATGTTCACCGCCAACTCGATGAACTGCCTGACCGAAGCACTGGGCCTGTCGCTGCCGGGCAACGGCACCACGCTGGCCACCCATGCCGACCGTGAGGCGCTGTTCCGCCGTGCCGGCCGCCTGATCGTCGAACTCTGCCATCGCTGGTATGGCGGCGAGGACCCGAGCGCGCTGCCGCGCGGCATCGCCACCCAGGCGGCGTTTGCCAATGCGATGACCCTCGACATCGCCATGGGCGGCTCCACCAACACCATCCTGCACCTGCTGGCCGCCGCGCAGGAAGCGGAGGTCGACTTCGACCTGACCCACATCGACGCGCTGTCGCGGCGCGTACCGCAGCTGTGCAAAGTGGCGCCGAATACGCCGAAGTACCACATCGAGGACGTGCATCGCGCCGGCGGTGTGTTCGGCATCCTCGGTGAGCTGGACCGCGCCGGCCTGCTCGAAACCACGGTGCCGACCGTGCACAGCGCCAGCCTGGCCGACGCGCTGGAACGCTGGGACGTGGTGCGCAGTGACAACGACACCCTGCACACGTTCTTCAAGGCTGGCCCGGCCGGCATCCCCACCCAGGAAGCCTTCAGCCAGGCCACGCGCTGGCCGACGCTGGACGTGGACCGCGCCGAGGGCTGCATCCGCTCGCTGCAGCATGCGTATTCGCTGGAAGGCGGGCTGGCCGTGCTGCGCGGCAACCTGGCCGTGGATGGCTGCGTGGTGAAGACCGCCGGCGTGGACGAATCGATCCACGTGTTCGAAGGTCCCGCGCGTGTCTATGAAAGCCAGGACGCCGCCGTGGCCGGCATCCTCGCCGACGAAGTGCAGCCGGGCGAGGTGGTGGTGATCCGCTACGAAGGCCCGAAGGGCGGCCCCGGCATGCAGGAAATGCTGTACCCGACCAGCTATCTGAAATCGAAGGGACTGGGCAAACAGTGCGCACTGCTCACCGATGGCCGCTTCTCCGGCGGCACCTCCGGCCTGTCGATCGGCCATGTCTCGCCGGAAGCCGCCAGCGGCGGTGTCATCGGCCTGGTGGAAGATGGCGACCGCATCCGCATCGACATTCCGGCCCGCCGCATCGACCTGCTGCTGGATGAGACCACGCTGGCCCAGCGCCGCGCCGACGCCGATGCGCGTGGTTGGAAGCCGCGCGCACCGCGCCCACGCAAGGTCACCAGCGCGCTGAAGGCCTACGCCCTGCTCGCCACCAGCGCCGACAAGGGCGCCGTACGCAACACCGCGCTTCTGGGCGATTGACCGCCATACGGTAATGCCGGCCGCTGGCCGGCATCTGGGAAAAGGGGACGGAGGGAATTAAGTCGTTTGTGCCTAAAACGACTTAATTCCCTCCGTCCCCTTTTTTCCGGCCAGCGGCCGGCACTACCGGTCAGCCGATCACGCGCTTGAACGGCGGCAGCGCGTCGATGATGCGCTTGCCGTAGCGGCGGGTCAGCAGCCGCGAATCAAGAATGACCACGCGGCCGGTGTCGGTGGAGGTGCGGATCAGGCGGCCGGCGAACTGGGTCAGCGTGCGCAACGCATGCGGAATGGCGATCAGGTTGAAGGCATTCAGCCCACGCCCCTCGAACCATTCGCTGAGGGTGGCGGTCTGCGGATCGGTCGGAACCGCGAATGGCACCTGGGTGATCACCACCGTGGTGCAGGCTTCACCGGGCAGGTCGAGGCCTTCGCCGAACGAGTTCAGTCCGAACAGCACCGAACCCTCGCCTGCGGCCACGCGGCGCAGGTGCTCGTCGATCAGGCGGGTCTTGGACATCTCGCCCTGCACCAGCACCTGCTTGCGGCGCGCGGCCGACATCAGCCCAGCCACCTTCTCCATCTTCCAGCGCGAGGTGAACAGCACCATCGAGCCCTTGGCCCAGTCCAGTTCGGTGTCGAGATAGCGCGCTACTTCGCGCGGGTGGCCTTCGCGGTCGTCCGGGGTGACCGGGAACTTCGGCACGATCAGCTCGGCCTGGTTGGGCAGGTCGAACGGTGACGACAGCGAGACCATCTCGGCCTCTTCCGGAATGCCGTTGTCGATCGCCAGCGACTGGAAGTCGCCACCGCCGGTCAGCGTCGCCGAGGTCATCACCACCGAGTCCACTTCATCCCACAGCAGCTTGCGCAGCACGTGCGCGGCCGAAACCGGCGAGCCGTGCAGCACCAGGTCGCCGTCGCGGGTGGCGGTGACCCAGCGCGCCATCGGCGGCGCACCGTCCTTGTCTTCGCGACGCCAGGCCTGCCACAGGTTGTACTGCTGCTCGATCATTTCCAGCGCCATGCCCAGATTGCGCTGCAGGCGCTCGCGCGCGGCATCGTCCGGCTTGCCCTTGGCCACCTGCGCGGTGGCGGCATGCGCCCAGTTGTAGAGACTGCGGGTATCGTCGGCCAGTGCTTCGATCGGCTCGCGCCAGGCCTCGGGCAGGCGTCCATTGGCGGCGCGCCACATCGGTTCCTCATCGGCTGGCGCCGGCATCCACACGCGCTCGATATGATCGCGGAACGCACGCAGCTGCTTGGCCACGTTGCTGGCCACCTCGATCGCTTCGTTCGGCAGCAGGTTGCCAAGGCGATCCTTGTCGACCGCGCGGTAGGCGCCGGCGATCAGGATCTGCAGGCGGCCGGTACGCTTGGCCATCTCGTCCAGCGCCAGGCTGGCCGCGCCCTGGTCGATCGCCACATTGCCGATGTGATGGCCTTCGTCCAGCACCAGCAGCATGTCCGACGGCGGTGCGATCAACGGCTGGCCGTTGTCGCTGTCGCCGATCGACAGCGCCGACAGCAGCAGCGCGTGGTTGGTGACCACGATCTGCGCATCGCGCACGGTGTTGCGCGAACGCAGTACCGCGCACTGTGCCGAGTACGCACAACGGCGCCCCGCGCAACCCGAGGCCGGCGTGGTGATGCGGCTGCGCAGGCCGGGGCTGATCGTCTCCGGTGCGTTGTCGATGTCGCCATCCCAGCTGCCGCTGGTGAAGGCGTCGGTCAGGCGCTTGGCGATGTCCATCTCGATCGGCGCCAGTGGCCGGTCGAACAGCGGCGCGTCATCCTCGAACATGCCGCCCTGCGAGCCCTCGCCCTGCGCCTCGGCGGCATTGCGCGTGCACAGGTAGCGGGTACGGCCCTTGGCCAGCGCCACGGTCGCCTCCAGGCCGGTGGCTTTCAGGAAATTCGGGATATCGCGCTCGACCAGCTGCGACTGCAGCGCCACGGTGCCGGTGCTGATCACCAGCTTCTTCTTGCTGGCCAATGCGATCGGCACGCCTGCGGTGAGGTAGCCCAGGCTCTTGCCGACGCCGGTGGGCGCCTCGACCACGCCGACGCCACCGCTTTTCGACAGCGCACGCGACACCACGCCGATCATCTGGCTCTGCGAGCGACGGGTGGAAAAGCCGGGGGTATTGGCCTGCAGCGTCGTGTACGCCTTGCGGATCGCGTCCTTCAAGGTGTCATCGAGGGTGCGCGGAGCGGCGACGGTTTCGGTCACGCCGGGAATTACCGTAGCTGGATCAGGCCGGGCATTGTCGCATGGCCGGCCGCATTCACCGCCGCTGGGACCCTGAACGGGCCAGCGACGACGCCCGCTGGCGGTCCCGGTCCAATGGCCGGACCATCCCAGGGGCAGATACGCCGGGCATGGCCCGGCGCGACCGGTCAGGCGGCCGGGAGCGTACGGGTACGCAGCAGGCGCACCAGCGCCCACACCACCAGCACCACACCGATGGCCTCGACCATCGCCAGCGCGAAATGCAGCACGCCGAGGATGGCACTCAAGCTCGACACGGCACTGAAATCACCGCTGCGGACCATCCACATCGGCAGGATGCCCGCCGCCATGCCGCCGAGGCTGGCCAGCAGCAACAGCAGCAGGCCGACCAGGGCACCGGTGCGGGTGGCATCGCGCGGTGCGCCGACCACCCAGACCAGGCCCACGCACAGCGCGATCAGCACCGGCAGGCGCACGCCCACCATGCTCAGCACCGTGACCAGCAGGGTTGTGCCGTCCATCGATCAGTCCTCGCCGGCCAGCACGGCCGAGCCCTGGCGCAGCGACTGGTAGACCTCGTCGGTCTGCGGGCGCACACCGTGCCACTGCAGGAAACTCTCAGCGGCCTGCTCGACCAGCATGCCCAGGCCATCGACCGTATTGCGGCACTCCGCGGCGCGCGCCCAGGCCAGGAAGGCGATCGCCGCTTCGCCGTAGTTGAGGTCGACGGCGGTGGTCATCGAGTTGACCAGCGACAGCGGCAGCTTGAACTCGACGTCGCGGTCGCGGCCGGCCGAGGTGGCGTTGACGATCAGTTCGAAGTCACCCAGATCACGCAGGTCTTCCCAGTAGCGGCTGATCGCGCGACCCGGCTCACCCATCGCATCGATCAGTTCATCGGCGCGTTCCGGCGTGCGGTTGACCACCACCAGCTCGGTGATGCCGGCATCAAGCAGCGCCGGGGCGACGCTGCGCGCGGAGCCACCGGCACCGATCAGCAACATGCGGCGGCCACGCAGGTCCAGGCCATGGCGGTCGGTCAGGTCACGCACCAGGCCGATGCCGTCGGTGGTGTCGCCATGCCAGCGGTCGCCCTTGCGCAGCAGCGTGTTGACCGAACCGGCGCGGCGCGCGCGTGCGGTCAGGGTGGTGCACACCGAGAACGCGGCCTCCTTGTGCGGCGAGGTGACGTTGGCGCCGACACCGCCGTCGGCGGCGAAGGCCTCCAGGCCGGCCAGGAACGCCTCCGGGGCCAGGTCGATCGCGCGGTAATCCACCGCGATGCCTTCCTGGCGACCGAACGTCGCGTGGATCTGCGGCGACTTCGAGTGGGCAACGGGGTGTCCGAAGACGGCGTAACGGTCGGTCATGGAATCCTCAAGCTGGCTAGACTGATGCTCTGTTCGTGCATGGAACCGGATGATGCGCATCACCCTGCCCCTGCTGGTGCTTGGCGCCAGTCTACTCTCTGCCCCCGTGGCGATGGCGTTGAACGAGTACGGCATCGAAGGCATGGGCGTGGTCTCGACCCGCGCCGACGAGGGCCGCGCCACGATCAGTGCCGATGGCCGGCGCATCGTCTTCGCACGCCGCGGCGAAGCCGGCTGGGGCCTGTGGGAGGCGCGCGTGGTCGATGGCCGCTGGCAGCAGGCGCAGGCCCTGGCGGTGGGCGTGGCCGGTGAGGCCCGCGATCCGTACTTCAGCCGCGACGGCCGCTGGCTGTTGTTCGCCGCCGGCCGCGAAGGCGCGCTGGCGCTGTACCGGGCTGCAGTGGAAGCCGATGGCCGGCTGGGCAAGGCGCACCCCATGGCCGGCGACGGTGGACGCCACGAAGAGCGTGGGCCGGCCCTGAGCGCGGACGGCACGCGGCTGCTGTTTGCCCGCCAACAGGGCCGTGGCGCCGGCTGGAACCTGTTCGTGGCGACGCTGGATGCGCAGGGCATGCGCGGCCCTGCCACCGCATTGACAGCGTTGAACAGCGCCGATGACGAGACCGACGGCGACTGGCTGGGCAACGATGGCGCGGTGGTGTTCAGCCGCGGCAACGGCACGACCGCACAGGTGTGGAGCAGCGGCTGCGCGTGGAGTGGCGCGGCCCTGCAACCGTTGGGACTGTCGTTCAACCAGACCGGCGGCTGGACCGGCGCGCCGGTGATCGACAACGCCAAGCCAGGCGAAATGATGGTGGCCAGCAGCGCGGCCAGGGCACCGCGTGCCGGTGGCGTGGACGTGTACCGGTTGGCGGTGCCGAAGGTGGCGGCGGTGGCCGGGTGCGTGCGGTAGATCCACGCCGCGCGTGGATGGCGCCCGCGAAGGGGTCAGAGCCCTTTCCTGCGGAAAGGGATCCGACCCCGGGCATTGCCCGTCAGCGCGACAACACCTTGGCGCGCAACTGCTCGTACTCCATCTCGCTCAGCTGGCCATTGTCCTTGCGCTGGTTCAGCGCGGCCAGCTCGGCCTGCACGCTGTCCGGCAGGGCCTGCTCACGGGCCACGTGGCGGGCGGCGGAGAGCTGCTCCGGTGGGCGCTTGCCCGCGCGCCACGCGGCGATGAAGACACCGACGATGATGGCGCCGAACACCAGCGTGCCGGTGCCCCAGATCAGCCATTGCATCCATCCCAGTTCGGGTCCCATCGCGCAGTCCTCCGTCTATCGTGGCGCTATTGTCAGCGCTCGCGCAGCCATCGCGCCACCTGCGGCGCGAAATAGGTCAGCACGCCATCGGCACCGGCCCGCTTGAAGCCCAGCAGCGACTCCAGCACGCAGGCGCGCTCGTCCAGCCAGCCGTTGGCGAAGGCGGCCTTCATCATCGCGTACTCGCCACTGACCTGATAGGCGAAGGTCGGCACGCCGAATTTTTCCTTCACCCGGCGCACCAGGTCCAGGTACGGCATGCCCGGCTTGACCATCACCATGTCGGCGCCCTCTTCCAGGTCCAGCGCGATCTCGCGCAGGGCCTCGTCGCCGTTGGCCGGGTCCATCTGGTAGGTCTTCTTGTCGGCCTTGCCGAGGCTGGCCGCGCTGCCCACCGCATCACGGAACGGACCGTAGAACGCCGAGGCGTACTTGGCCGAGTAAGCCATGATGCGCACGTTGACGTGGTTGTCGGCATCCAGCGCACGGCGGATCGCGCCGATGCGGCCATCCATCATGTCCGACGGCGAAACGATGTCGACGCCGGCTTCGGCATGCGACACCGACTGCTTGACCAGCGCTTCGACGGTGATGTCGTTCAGTACATAGCCCTTGTCGTCGATGATGCCGTCCTGGCCGTGGGTGGTGTACGGGTCCAGCGCCACATCGGTCATCACCCCCAGTTCCGGGAAGCGCGACTTCAGCGCGCGGATCGCGCGTTGCGCCAGGCCGTCCTCGGCCCACGCCGCCGATGCATCCAGCGATTTCAGCGACGGGTCGATCACCGGGAACAGGTCGATCACCGGAATGCCCAGCTCCAGCGCCTCTTCGGCCACCTTCAGCAGTTCTTCGATCGACAGCCGCTCCACGCCCGGCATCGACGGCACTGCGGTGCGGCCGGCCAGTTCGTGCACGAACACCGGGTAGATCAGGTCGTCGGTGGTCAGCGTGTTCTCGCGCATCAGGCGGCGCGAGAACTCGTCGTGGCGCATGCGGCGCGGGCGGTACAGCGGGTGGGACATGGCAGGCTCCGAGGAGTGGCTATTGCAACAGGTAGCCCTGCGGCAGCAGGGGTTCGGGCAACGGGCGTTCGCCGAGCGCATCGAGCTGGTCGATCTCGATCGTGCGCACCAGCGCGTCCAGCGGCAGATCGTTCGGCTCAAGGCCGAACGGGTCTTCCATTTCTTCGCCCAGCTGGTCCAGGCCGAAGAAGGCATAGGCCAGCACCGCCGACAGCACCGGCGTGCCCCAGCCCAGCGAACTGGCCAGGCCGAACGGCAGCAGCACGCAGAACATCCACGCGCAGCGGTGCAGCAGCAGGGTGTAGGCGAACGGCAGCGGCGTGGTGAGGATGCGCTCGCAGCCGGCCTGGATCGACGACATCGCGTGCAGGCGCTCTTCCAGCTGGGTGTAGAGGATGGGGTCGAGCTGGCCGGCGCGCAGCGCATGCGCCAGTTCGGCCGCGATCATCGCCAGCAGCGCATCGGGCACGTTCTCGCGCTGGCCCAGCTGTTCGCGCTGGCGCTTGTCCAGCCACGGCAGTGCTGCCAGGGCGACGATGCGACCACGCAGTCGCGCCGCCAGCGCATGGGCGAACGCGGTGGTGAGGTAGGCGACGCGACGACGACGGCCCGCGTCCTCGGCCAGCAGCAGGTTTACCTGGCGCGCCAGCGAACGCGATTCGTAGACCAGCTGGCCCCACAGCTTGCGTCCTTCCCACCAGCGGTCGTAGCAGGCGCTGTTGCGGAAGCTGAGGAAGATCGACAGCACCAGGCCAAGCAGGGTGAACGGGGTCACCGACACGCGTTCGATGCCGGTGGGGGGCGCCAGTTCGACCACCGCAGCCACGGCGATGGACAGGATCAGGATGGCCAGCACCTTCGGCGCGATCGCTTTGACGATCGAACCGCGCAGGATGTACAGCAGTTGCCAGCCGTGGGGACGGGGTCGGATGATCATGGGGCAGCCGCGCGGGGCGCGGATTCACAGGCACGCGGGGGGCTCGCGCAGCCATTCATTGTACGCCCCCGCCCGGCCATCGGCCGTGTGCCTGCGACGCCCTGTCGCACCCGGGACCGGGCTCAGACCACGCCGCCGCCCAGGCCAAGACGCAGGATGCCGACCACCACCACGATACCGTTCAGGACCAACCCGGCCCACGCCCGGCCACGCTTGCTCGGGTGGGTGAACAGGATGCCCAGCGCGGCGATGACCGCACCGACCGCGGCGAACGGGATCAGGAACCAGTTGCCCCAGCCCAGCAGCGGAATCAACGCCAGGATCATCCACAACAGCGCCAATACGCCCCACAACAGACTGATCACACCCATGCCGCTCTCCCGCAGTTGGTTCCTGGCCCCACCATAATCGTTCCCGTTGCCGCCGCCTACTGCCATTGGCGGGGCTGTCACCCGGCCCGTGCTAGCGTGCTGTCGTGCGTGCCCTGGCCCGGGTGTTGGCGCCGATTCAGAGTGGCCCGCCGATCATCGCAACCAGTCCTGCAGGGGAAGTGCCATGAACATCCGTTGGGCCGCGTTGGCGGCCACGCTGCTGGTCGCCGCCGGCTGTGCCAGCACCTCCAAGGTGATGCTGGGCCGCGCGCGCGCACCGATCGATCCGGCGCTGGTGCAGATCTATTCGACGCCACCGGCCGGCTCCCAGGAAATCGCCCAGCTGGAATCGTCTTCCGCCGTCGGCTTCGGCACCCAGGGCCAGACCGACGCCGCGGTGGCCCGCCTGAAGCGTGAAGCCGCAGCGCTGGGCGCCAACGGCGTGGTGCTGATGGGCGTGGACAGCAGCGGGTCGCCGGTAGGCATGTCGGTGGGCGCGGGCACGTTCGGCTCGCACGTCGGTGGCGGCGTCGGCATCGGGATTCCGACCACGCAGAAGCGCGCCGCAGGCGTCGCGATCTGGGTGCCGAATCCGGCACCGCCGGCGCGGTTGCCGACACAGGTGATTACCCCGCAGCGGTGACGCAGCAGCGTCACCGGGGTAGTGCCGGCCGCTGGCCGGCAACCCCAAGAGTCCTTCCTGCGCCAGGGGCAATGCCGGCCAGCGGCCGGCACTACCGGTGATGCTCAGCGCTTGTACTTCGGCACGAACACCTTGTTCACCGCGTCGGCCAACTGGTCCGGCGGCAGCAGGCCCTGGTCGAGCAGGAAGTTGTTGAACGCCAGGCGGTCGAACTTCGCACCCAGCGCCAGTTCCGTCTGCATGCGCAGTTCCAGGATGCGGGTGTAGCCGTAGAAGTAGCTACCTGCCTGGCCCGGCATCCGCACCATGTAGCGGTCCAGTTCCTGGGTGGCCATCGCCTTGGACAGGCCGACCTGCTCCATCAGCACGCGCTCGCCGTTGGCACGGTCGGTCAGGCCGAGGTTGAGCATCGGGTCGAGCATCGCGCGCGCGGCGCGCAGCAGGCGGAACTGCAGGGCGATCATCTGCCCGTCCAGCGGCTCGTACGGCACCATCTCGGCTTCGGCGTACAGCGCCCAGCCTTCCACGTTCACCGAATTGAACGCGAACATGGTGCGTGCCAGCGACACACCACGCTCGACCATCGCGGTGAACTGCAGCTCGTGGCCGGGGCGGCCTTCATGCGCGCTCAGCGTCCATGCTGCCGCACCGAAGTTGAAGTCGTCGTACTGCGCGCCCGGGCCCGCTGCCGGGTTGCCCAGCGGCAGCACGAAGGTGCCCTGCTGCCCGGTGTTGTTGACCAGCGGGGCCGGCAGGAAGTGCGGAGCCGGGCTGGCCGCACTCTCGGCGGCCGAGCCCAGGCGCATCTGCATGGCGCGCTTGGGCACGTCGACGATGGCGTGCTCGCGGATCAGCGGATCGATCGCATCGATCACCTTGCGATAGTGACCTTCCAGATGGTCGTCGGCGATCTTGTCGGCCTTCAGCGCGCGGATCACCGCCACCGGATCGCTCGGGTCGGCCACCTTCAGCCCCTTGTCCTTCACCACCAGCGGTGCCAGCTGCTGCATCGCCGAGCGGGTTTCCATGAACTCCAGCTGCGCGCGCTGCATCAGCAGCTTCGGGTCGATGTCGATGCCGACCTGCTTGAGCTGGTAGGCGTACAACGGCGCCGGCAGGCGTGCGTCGGCACGTGCCTTCGGCAGTACCTCCTTGCGGGTCCAGGCGGCGTAGTCCTTCATCTGCCCGGCCAGCGCCTTCATTGCTTCATCGGCGCCGGCAATCTGGTACTTCTTCAGCAGCGACTCGATACCGGTGATGTAGGTCTCGACGTTGTCCAGCGACTGCTGCACTTCAATCTTCGTCGGCTGCAACAGGCTGCTGTCCTTCAGCCGTTCCTCGTAGCGCTGGCGCGCCAGCGTGGTGAAGGCGGTGCCGCCCGGCTGCAGGCCGGCATAGGCCTTGAGGCGGTCGACCGCCTTGGCCCGGCGCTCGGCCGGCACCTGGTCGGACAGCAGCAGGTTGAGGCCGCTGAACACGGTCTGCGGCGCATCGCTCCACGGCAGCAGGTACTTCTCGTTGAGCTCGCTGCCTTCGATGTTCTGGCTGGCGGCGTGGATCATGATCTCCAGGTCCTGGCGGACATTGGGATCCTTCTCGACGGCCAGCTTTGCCTTCAGTTCGTCACGTGCCTTGGCCATGGCAGCGCGGTAGCGCTTGCCGTTGTCCGGGCCGAGATCGGCCACCTTGTCGTCGTAGCCGGGCACGCCGAAGAAGCCGGTTTCCTCCGGCTGGAACGGGCCCTGGGCGTCCAGCAGAATCTGCGCCAGCGCATTGCTGCGGGCGACCCAGGCCGGGCTGGCCGGGGTGGCGGCCTTGGCGGAGGGTGCCGCCAGCGCCGGTGGTGCGGACAGCAGCGGTGCGGCAGTCAGGGCCAGGGCAACGGCGAGCGCAATCGGCTTCATGGGACACTCCAGCAAAGGGTTGCCCGCACCCTACGCGCTCACGGCGATGGCGACAATCGGTGGGAAGTCATGGCGGGCTGGTTGTGCAGCCGGGCTCCGCGGAAACCTGGCGGGAGTAGAGTCGATTGTCAGTCGACCATCGCGCGCAGCGCGGGGGTTTTCGCTGTCTGATCGAAGAGCAGTCGACTGACAGTCGACTCTACCCGGTCGACCCTACCCGGTCGACTCTACCCAGTCGACGTCCCGCAGTCGCCTGCGCCCGGAGGTCAGAGCACGGCGGTCAGCGGGCATTCGCCGCGATCACGGCAGGCCTTCAGCTCGCACTCCTGCGCGGCCTCGTCGTCATCCAGCGCCGTCAGGTCGAAGGTCTGCTTGTCCTCGCCCAACACGTACATCACCGGGTAGTCCCACACGTCATCGCGACGGGTACCCTGCACGAACAACCGCCCGTGCGCATGCGGTCCTTCCAGGGCTACGGTCAGGCCGACATCACGCTGGCCGTTGATCGCCGTCTGCATGCTGCCCAGCGGCATCGACTCGATGTTCAACGGCTCACCGAACGCTTCCACCAGTTCAATACTGCAGCCCGCCCGCCGCAGCGCCTCGCGCATCGGCGGGCTCTCGCGTGCTGCCTCGCTCCAGCGCAGCACGCTCCAGGTCACCACACCCCCTGCACCACCCAGCACCAGCACCACCATCAACGGCATCGCCCAGCGCCAGTGGCGGCACCACCAACCGGCGGATGCCGGGTCGTGGGCGGGAATCGGCGGTGGCAGGGTCATCGGCGGGCTCCTTCCCGTTTCTGGATCAGGGCTTGAGGCAACGTCCCAGGAAGGCTTCGGCCACGCGGTAGCGATGCAGGGCATCGGCGCCGGACAGGCCATGCTTGGCACCCGGGTAGGTCATCAGCTCGAACGGCTGTGCACGCTTCTGCAACGCGCTCATCAGGCTGGTCGAATTGGTGAACAACACGTTGTCGTCGGCCATGCCGTGGATCAGCAGCAGCGGCGAGCGCAGGCCATCGATATGGGTCAGCACGCGCGCTTCGCGGTAACCCGCTTCATTGCGCGCCGGCAGGTCCATGTAGCGTTCGGTGTAATGGCTGTCGTACAGGCCCCAGTCGGTCACCGGCGCACCGGCCACGCCACAGGCGTACTGGTTCGAAGCCTTGGCCAGCAGCATCAGGGTCATGTAGCCGCCGTTGGACCAGCCCTGCACGCCGATGCGCGCCGGGTCCACCCATGGCTGCTGCTTCAGCCAGGCCACGCCGCGCAGCTGGTCGGTCACTTCCACCGTGCCCTGCTTGCCATACAGCGCACCACCGAAGTCGCGGCCACGGCGCGGGGTGCCACGGTTGTCCAGCGAGAACACCACGTAGCCCTGCTGGGCCAGGTACTGGTTGAACAGGTGGTCGCCACGGCCGGGCCAGCTGTCGGTGACGGTCTGGCTGGCCGGGCCACCATAGACGTACACGGCCACCGGGTAGCGCTTGGACGGATCGAAGCCGGCCGGCTTGATCACGCTGTAGTTCAGCGGGGTCTTGCCGTCGGCAGCCATCAACGTGCCGAACTCCACCGGGCGCTGCGCATCGCGGTAGCGCGCATACGGATGCTTGGGATCGGCCAGGTCGTTCTCGAGCAGGGTGGCGATCTTCTCGCCATTGGCGCGGAACAGTTCGATCTGCGGCGGCGTGGTGCTGTTGGACCAACTGTCCACGTAGACGCTGGCGTTGCGGGCGAAGCTGGCGCTGTGCATGCCCGGCGCCTTCGACAGGCGCTGCGGCTCACCGCCCTGCAGCGACACCGCGTAGATCTGGCTTTCGCGCGAGGTCTCGATGCCGGCGCGGAAGTAGGCCTTGCCAGCCTTTTCATCAACCGCCAGCAGCTCGTCCACCGGCCAGTTGCCGTGGGTCAGCGCGGTGGCCTTGCCCTTGCTGTCGATGCGGTAAAGGTGCTGGAAGCCGGTGCGTTCGGACGACCACAGCACGCTGCCATCGTCGAGGAAGCGCAGGCTGTTGTGCAGCGGCACCCAGGTCGGGCTGGTCTCGTGGGCGAGCACGCGCTGGCGGTTGGAATCGAGTGCCACTTCCACCAGGTCCAGCTGCCTCTGGTCACGCGACTGGCGCTGGAAGCTCAGGTGCTGCGCATCGCGCCAATCGACGCGGGCCAGGTAGATGTCCTGTTCCTTGCCCAGATCGACCCAGCGCGGCTGCGCGCCGGAAGCCGGTGCGATCACGCCCAGCTGCACGCGCACGTTGGCGTCGCCGGCGGCCGGGTAACGCTGTTCGATCACATCGGTGCGGTCGGCGTAGACCTCGTAGCGCTTCTGCACCGGCACCGGTGCCTCGTCGATGCGGGCGAAGGCGATGGCCGAATCGTCCGGTGCCCACCAGTAGCCGGTGTGGCGGTCCATTTCTTCATCGGCGACGAACTCGGCAACGCCGTTGCCGATGGTGGTGCTGCCGTCGCGGGTCAGCTGCAGCTGCCTGCCGCTGGCCAGGTCGATCACCCACAGGTTGCGGCCGCGGATGAAGCTGACGAAGCCGCCCTTGGGCGACAGCTTGGCGTCGGTGGCGAAGCCTTCACCATGGGTCAGCTGGCGCACCGCCGCCTGGCCCTGCTGCTTGAGGTCGTACAGGTACAGCTCGCCGCCCAGCGGGAACAGCAGGCGCTGCGCGTCCGGCGACCACTGGTAATCGACGATGCCGGTCATCGCGGCGATGCGCTGGCGCTCGCGGCGGGCCTTCTCCTCGTCGCTGAGGGTCTCGGTGCCGGGCAGCACCACCTTGGAATCAACCAGCAACCGGGTCTGGCCACTGTCGATGTCGTAGGTCCACAGGTCCAGCTGGTTGCGGTCGCTGTCCTTGCCGCGCAGGAAGCTGACCTGCGAACCGTCGGGCGCCACCTTCGGCTTCATCAGGGTTGGGCCGGACAACGGCAACGGGCCGGTGATGGCTTCCAGGGTCAGCTTTTCAGCGTGGGCGGCGGTACTGGTGGCGAGCATGAGGGCGAGCGAAGCGAACAGGTGGCGCATGGAGGATCCCGGCAAACGGCAGGTCCGCCCCCGCGATGGACGCGGAGCGGTCGTCCCCCATCCTAACCAAGCCCGTGCGGGAAGGCAGCATGACCTTCTGCCCATGCCGCGGTGCTGGGGTCAGAGCCCTTCGCGCTGCAAAGGGATCCGACCCCGAGGCGGTCAGCGCTGGCCGAACAGGTGCTTGCGCTCTTCGTCGCTGAGCGGCTTGCCGGCGTTGGGGTTCACCTGCTGGCGCAGGGCATAGGCCCGCTGGGTGGCCGGGCGTGCGGCAATGGCTTCATGCCAGCGCTTGAGGTTCGGGAACGCGGTGAAATCCACCGGCAGCTTGTCGTAGGCGCCGATCCACGGGTAGCTGGCCATGTCGGCGATGGTGTACTCGTCGCCGGCCAGGAAGGCGTGCTGGGCCAGGCGCTTGTCCATCACCCCGTGCAGGCGGCGCACTTCGTTGTCGTAGCGCTCGATGGCATACGGGATCTTTTCAGGCGCGTATACGTTGAAGTGGCCCATCTGGCCGCTCATCGGGCCCAGGCCGGCCATCTGCCAGAACAGCCACTCCAGGGTGGTGACGCGGCCGCGGGGATCGCTGGGCAGGAAGCGGCCGGTCTTCTCGGCCAGGTACAGCAGGATCGCGCCGGACTCGAACACGCTCTGGGGAGCACCGCCATCGGCCGGGGCCTGGTCGACGATGGCCGGCATCTTGTTGTTCGGCGAGATCGCCAGGAATTCCGGCTTGAACTGGTCGCCCGAGCCGATGTTGACCGGGTGGATGCGGTATTCCAGGCCGGTTTCTTCCAGCAGCAGGGTCACTTTGTGGCCGTTCGGGGTGGGCCAGTAATACAGGTCGATCATGGCGGCGGCTCGGGGTGCGGAAAGGAACCTGAAGTCTAGTGCGTGAGTTGGGTTGGCACCGTCATGGCGGGCCGGTAACCTCGCCTCTCCCCCGCAACGCAGCATCCCTCGCATGAGTGCAAACCGCCCGCCGCTCTCCCCCTTGTCCACGCTGATCTTCGCCTCACGCTGGCTGCAGCTGCCGCTGTACCTGGGCCTGATCGTGGCGCAGTGCGTCTACGTGTTCCTGTTCGGCAAGGAACTGTGGCACCTGATCTCGCACTCGGTGTCGATGGGCGAGCAGCAGATCATGCTGATCGTGCTGGGCCTGATCGACGTGGTGATGATCTCCAACCTGCTGGTGATGGTGATCGTCGGCGGCTACGAGACCTTCGTCTCGCGCCTGCGCCTGGAAGGCCACCCGGACCAGCCGGAATGGCTGAGCCACGTCAATGCCAGCGTGCTGAAGGTGAAGCTGGCGATGGCGATCATCGGCATCTCCTCGATCCACCTGCTGAAGACCTTCATCGCCAGCGGTGCGCTTGGCGGCATCCCGCTGTGCACGCCGGAGCAGATGAGCGTGGCCGCTGCCAACATCGGTGTCGCCCGCTGCTCGATGCTGACCCAGGATGGCGTGCTGTGGCAGACCATCATCCATTGCGTGTTCATCCTGTCGGCGATCGGCATCGCCTGGACCGACAAGCTGATGTCCAACAGCCACAGCAAGTCGCACGACAAGGCACACGACCACTGAGGTCGCCGCCGCCAGCGGCTTGACCGCCGCTGCCCCATTCCGGCCACCGTCCCTTGTGCGCGGCGGTGGCCGGGATGCTAGATTGCACCCTCGCCGTTGCCGGCGGTGGCGTCGGGAAACGTCACCCTGCCGCGCCCGGACCGCAGGTCCCGGCCATGCGTATCAATGATTTACGTCACGTCGTCTTCTAGAGGGGAGCAGGATGTCGCACGTCTCAACGATCACCGCCGCGCGCCGGTGGCTGCCGGTTGCCCTGGCACTGGCACTGGCCGCCTGCTCGGGCAAGGAAGAATCCGCAGCGCCTTCTGCCGCCACGGCGCCTGCCGCTGCCGCACCCGCCGCACCGGCGGTTGCTGCCAAGGTGCAGTCCATGGGCACCGAGCAGCTGCGCGAGTCGGCCAGCCAGGCGCTGCGCGAGAACCGCATGTATGCACCGGCCGGCGACAACGCCATCGAGTACTACCTCGCCCTGCGTGACAAGACGCCGGACGACGCCTCGGTGAAGAGCGCACTGACCGACCTGCTGCCGTACACCCTGATCGCCGCCGAGCAACACCTGGGCCGCGAGGACTACACCGAAGCGCAGCGCCTGGTGGCACTGATCGAGAAGGTGGATGCATCCGCGCCGGCCCTGCCGCGCCTGAAGGACGGCCTGGCCAAGGGCGTGCAGAACGCAGCCAAGCGCACCGAAGCGGAAGCCGAGAAGGCCAAGAAGGACGCCGAGGACCGCAGCAAGCAGCAGACCGAGCAGCAGCGCCTGAGCGAGCAGCGCGCCAAGGAAGCCGACGCCGCCAAGCAGATTGCCGCGCAGCAGGATGCCGCGCGCCGCGACAACGAGCGCCAGGAAGCCGAGCGCCAGGCCGCCGCCCGCCGCGAGGCCGAGCAGAAGCAGCAGCAGGCTGCCGCCCAGCAGGCCAGCGCCGCACGCCAGGCCGCCGCACCGGCAGCGCCCACCCTGCGCCCGGTCAGCACACCGGCGCCGCGCTATCCGGGCGAAGCGCTGCGTTCGGGAACCTCCGGCGAAGTGCTGGTGGAGATCACCGTCGGCACTGACGGCTCGGTGGTGAACGCTCGCGTGCTGCGCGCGACGCCGGGACGCGTGTTCGACCGTGAAGCCCTGAACGCGGTCAAGCGTTGGCGCTTCGAGCCGGTCAGCGCGCCGGTGACCACCCGCCGTACGCTGGTGTTCGCGCCGGGCAACAACTGAACGAAAAAGGGGACGGAGGGGATTAAGTCGTTTCTGCCCCTGCAATGACGCCAAGGCCCGGCATGTCCGGGCCTTGTCCGTTTCAGGCCACTCCATCGATCAGGTGTTGCAGTGCCGGATCGCGCGCCGTCAGCACCTGGAACAGGCCCAGCGCGTGCAGGCCCGGCAGCAGCGCACGCAGGTCGGCTTCGGCAGTGGAACGGGTGGCAACATCGCTGGCGGGATCCTGCCAGTCACGGACGCTGGCCAGGAAGGCGCCGACACTGCCCTTGCGCACGGTGAGGCCGTTCACCTGCACGTCGTTCTGATGGTCGGGGAGGATGTCGCGTGGCTGCATGGGGAAACGCTCCGTTGAAGTGGGCCCCAGTGTCGGGGCCCGGACGCGACGTTTCTGCCGTATAACTGCCAATCGATATGGCAGATCGGACAACCGCCGCATTGCTCGACCCCGCGCTGGCCGATGCCACCGATGGACCGATGGTGCTGGCGGCCCGGCTGCACCAGCTCGGCAAGCGTCGCACGGCCCGCCACCGGCATGCGCGTGGGCAACTGCTGGGTGCGCACCAGGGGCTGCTGCGGATCGCCGCCGACGACCTGCACTGGCTGCTGCCCGCAGGTCACGTCGCCTGGATACCGCCCTTGCTGCCCCACGCGCTGCTGGGCGCAGACGGGTTCAATGGCTGGAGCCTGTACTTCAACGCGGAGGCCTGCCTGGGTCTGCCCCCCACACCACGCATCTTCCAGCCCAATGCGCTGCTGCAGGCGGCGACAGCACGTGCGCTGCAATGGCCCCATGCGCCACTGGATGCTGCGCAGGCACGCCTGGCCGGCGTGATCGCCGATGAGATTGCCGCCAGCACGCCGCTGCCGCTGGCCCTGCCACAACCGCGTGACCGGCGCCTGGGCCGGATCGCCGCCGCGCTGGCTCGCGCGCCGCACGACAACCGCAGCGTCGAGGACTGGGCCGCCAGCAGTGGCCTGTCCGGCCGCAGCCTGGCCCGCCACTGGCTGGCCGAGACCGGCATGACGCTGAGCCAGTGGCGGCAACGCCTGCGGGTGCTGCTGGCGCTGCCACGCCTGCTGTCCGGCGAGCCGGTGATCAGCGTCGCGCTGTCGATGGGGTACGACACGCCCAGCGCCTTCATCGCCGTGTTCAAGCGCGAGATGGGGGTGACGCCTGCGCGGTATGGAAAAGGGGACGGAGGGGATTAAGTCGCTTCTGCCCTCCCCCACGCCATCTCGCGGCATCGCCTGATGCCCTTCAAGGTCACGGAGGCGGCAGTCTGATGAATTCTTGAAGCCCCGAACTGCGATGCCTCGACAAGCACGCCTGATGTTGGCCGAACAGCCGTACCACGTAACCCAGCGCGGTGTGAACAAGGGGGCGATCTTCGTTGACGATATCGACCGTCAGCTGTTTCTGCACCTGTTGCACAGCGCGTTCCTGAAGCATCAGGTCGCACTGCATGCCTACGTATTGATGGGCAATCACGTTCATCTGTTGGCCACACCTTCCACGCGTGTTGGCTTGGCGAATGCGATGCGGATGCAGGGCAACAACTATGTCCAGGCGTTCAATCAGCGGCATCAGCGCAGCGGACCGCTCTGGCAGGGCCGCTTCCATTCTTCGATGGTGGACAGCGACGCCTATCTGCTCAGCGTCTATCGCTACATCGAACTCAATCCGGTTCGTGCAGGCATGACTGCCGCCCCGGAAGATCACCCATGGTCGAGCGTGCATGGAAACCTGCAGCGGCGCCACGATCCGATGCTGACGGAACATCCCGCATTCCAGGCGCTCGCCCAGACCCAGCGACAGCGGGCAATGCTCTATGCGGAGTTTCTGCAGGACATGAACGCGTCCGCTGACCTGCCGGCAATCCGTGCGCACAGTGCCGGGCAGCATCCGTTGGGAAATGCAGCCTACCTGCGAATGGTGGAACGGACGCTGGGTCGCCCCGTGATGCTGCGCAAGCGGGGGCGCCCTCAGAAGAAGGGGGCGGAGGGTTAGAAACGACTTAATCCCCTCCGTCCCCTTTTTGCGGTCAGCCGGAGATGGCCAGGCGCTCGTTGTGATAACGGCGCACGGCGGCGAACCACAGCACGGCGGCCAGGCCGAGGCTGGCGCCGAGGTAGATGGCCCAGACCGCGGGTGTGATGGTCTCGTGGCGGATCACCTTCAGCAGCATCTGGTTCTGCGACAGGAACGGCACGGCGTACTGCCACAGCTGGCTCTTCACCGGGTAGGCAATCAACGCATAGCCCGGCAGCATCGGCAGAAGCATCAACCAGGTCATGTGGCTCTGCGCTTCCTTCATGCTCTTGGCCGCTGCGGCCAGGAAGGTCAGCAGCGAGGTGCCGATCAGCAGCATCGGCAGCATCACCAGCAGCATCTGCACCATTGCCATGATGTTCATGTTGAGCTGGCGGCCGATGTTGCCGGGGGCGATCTGCGCGCTCACCTTGAACGCGGCCAGGGTCAACAGCAGCGACGCAAAGCCGACCATGCAGGCGGCGGCGATCTTGCCGCTGACAATGGCACTGCGCGACCCCGGCGTGGCCAGCAGCGGCTCCAGCGACTGCCGCTCACGCTCGCCGGCGGTGGTGTCCATTACCAGATAGGCACCACCGAGGAACGAGGTGAGGGTCAGCAGGATCGGCAACAACGCCGACAGCATCAGGCCACGCTTGGCTTCGGCACTGGCCATGTCCTGGCTGGCCACGTCCAGCGGCCGTGCGACCTGGGCGTCGATGCCCCGCGCCATCAGCCGCAGCGCCCCTACCTGCCCGTTGTACGTGGCCAACGCCGCCTGCAGGCGCGCAGTGGGCACCTCGGCGGCACGTCGTGTGCTGTCACTGATCACCTCCACCAGCGCTGGCTTGCCATCGGCCCAGTCCCTGCCGAAGTCCGGGCTGATGCGCAGCGCCACGTCGATGTCCTGCGAACGGATGGCCTCGGCCAGGTCCTTCGGCGCAGCAGCGGTATTCAGGCCCTGGGCAGCCAGGAAGCGCACCAGGTTCGGCGCATGTTCGGCGCCGATGGTGGGAATCTGCAGCGGCTGCTCGATCTGCGTGCGCACGCGGCTTTCGGACAGCTTGCCCATGCCCAGGATCAGCAGCGGGTACAGCAGCGGCCCGAACAGCAGGGTCAGCGCCAGCGTACGGCGGTCGCGCGACAGGTCACGCAGCTCCTTGCGCATCACCGTCATCAGGGTCGACATCATGCTCATGCGTGCAGGCCCTCTTCGCTGCCGATCAGTTTCACGAACGCATCCTCCAGGTTGGATTCGCCGGACTGCGCGCGCAGTTCATCGGCGCTGCCGGCGGCCATCACCGTGCCCTTGGCGATGATCACGATGTGATCGCACAGCGCGGCCACCTCCTGCATGATGTGGCTGGACAGGATCACGCAGCGGCCTTCTTCGCGCAGGCCCAGCAGGAAGCGGCGCAGTGCGCGGGTGGTCATCACGTCCAGGCCGTTGGTCGGTTCATCGAGAATGACGTTGCGCGGGTCGTGCACCAGTGCGCGGGCGATCGCGGTCTTGGTGCGCTGGCCCTGCGAGAAGCCATCGGTCTGGCGGTCGAGGATGTCCCCCATGTCCAGCGCGTGCGACAGCACCTCGATGCGCTCGCGGATGCGCTCGGCCGACAGGCCATGCAGTTCGCCGAAGTAGGCGATGTTCTCACGCGCGGTCAGGCGCTTGTAGACGCCACGCGCGTCGGGCAGCACGCCGAGATGGCGACGCACTTCCACCGGATTGCGCGCAGCATCGACACCATCGACGTTGATGCTGCCCTGGTCGGGGGTCATCAGCGTGTACAGCATGCGCATGGTGGTGGTCTTGCCGGCACCATTGGGCCCCAGCAGGCCGGTGATGCGGCCATCCTCGGCGCGGAAGCCGACGTTGGACACTGCCTGGATACGGCCGGTGCGGGTGTCGAAGGCCTTGTGCAGGTTGTCGGCGACGATCATGGTTCCCATCCGTTGAACGAGGTGAACGCCGGCACGTAGCTCAGCGTGTCCAGGCAGCCGGCATCCAGCGCCTTGGCATCGGTCGTGTCGATGAACTGGCCAAGCAGGCGCGGCATGCAGCCGGCAGTCAGCGTGCCGTGGCCCTGGCCACGGGCGACCAGCGCGCGTCCATTGGGCAGGCCCTTGAGGACCTGCCCGGCATAGCGCGGCGGGGTCACCGGGTCCAGTTCACCAGACAACAGCAGCGCCGGTACGTCACTGCGCAGCGGCACGGCATTGGCTGCCGGTGCCGGCCGGTGCGGCCATGCCGGGCAGGCGGCAAAGAAGGAACTTGCCACGTCGTTGCCGAACAGGCGCCCGGGATCCTCGGCCGGCGCCTGGTAGCGCGGCGCGTCTTCGCTGCAGATCACCGACCAGTGCATGCCACGGTTGATCTGGAAATCCATGCTGCGGTTCGCACCGCGCGCCAGCGAGGCGAGCGGCGCGTAGCGGCCGTGCGCGGCTTCATCAAGAACCAGCGGCAGCAATGAGGCGTACTGAGGTACGTAGGAAAACGCAAACGCCAGGCCCACCACGCTGTCCGGTGTCAGCACATCCTTCCGGGTGTCGTAGGTGCCAGGATCGCGATACTCGACCGGAACCGGTGCACGGCGCAGGGTCTCGACCACGCTGCGCAGCTGCGCACGGGTATCGGTCGGGAAGCGCCGGCTGCAGGCAGCGTCCTTGCGGCACTGCGCCGACTGCAGGGCGATCGCGTCTTCGAACGTTCTGGCGAAATCGCCGCCCACCACCAGCTCATTCGGCACCACGCCATCGATGACGATGCTGCGGGTGTGCTGTGGATAGGTACCCGCATAGCGCTGGGCCACGCGGGTGCCGTAGGACGCACCGATCAGATTGACCCGGTCCACGCCCAAGGCCTGGCGGACCGCGTCCAGGTCGGCAATGGCTTCGGTGGTGGTGTAGAAACGTGCGTCCGCACGTCCCTGCAGGGAAGCCGCGCATCGCTGGGCATAGTCGCGCAGCAAGGCCTCGGAGGGCGCCGCGTCCTCGTCCATCGGCAGTTCCTTTCCGTCCGCGCCGAGGCAGCTGAGCGGGTTGGAGCCGCCGGTGCCGCGCTGGTCGACCAGGAAGATGTCCCGCTGCTTGCGCACCTGGCGCAGCGCGGTATCGACGATGACGGCCACTTCGCTGGCGGCCTGGCCGGGGCCACCGGCCAGGAAGAACACCGGGTCGGGCTGGCTGGAGCCGCTGCTGCCCGATTCCAGCCAGGCGATGCGCAGGCCGATGCGCCGGCCAGCGGGCTGGGCCCGGTCCTCCGGCACCTGCAGGGTGGCGCACTGCGCTTCCACGTTGGCACTGGCACCTACCGTGGACAGCGTGCAGGGCTGGAAGTCGATCGTGCCGAAACGGCGGCTGGGTGCATCGCTGGCGCTTTCGGCGCCGGGTGACGGTGACTGGCTGCAACCGGCAAGCATCAGGCTGGCCAACACTGCGGCCAACGCGAGGTGGTGTCTTTGCATCGTGCTCGTTTCCCCTGGAGGACGTTCCTGGCAACCACGACGGGCTGCCGCGGAAGATGTGACTCAACTTACACGGGCACGGCGTCGTCGGCGATGGGCAGACGCGAAATCTCCGCCGGCGTGGCGCAGGCCAGGCGATCGCGGCCGGCGGCCTTGGCCCGGTACAGCGCCGCGTCTGCCGCTGCCAGCAGCGTGGACAGCTCGCCCTGGCCGTGGTCCATCGCCGGGCCGATGCTGGCAGTGAACGTCACCGCCCCGGTGGCCAGTCGCGCCAGCTTCTGCTGCAGAGCGGTACGGATCGCCGCAGCCCGCGCCATCGCCTCCGCCTGCGTGCTGCCGGCCAGCACCAGCACGAACTCCTCGCCACCGTAGCGGCCCAGCAGCGTCTCATGGCCCTGCAAACCGTGCTGCATCAATGCAGCGAAGTGGCGCAGTACCTCGTCTCCGGCCAGGTGGCCCCAGCGATGCAGAGCAGGAAGCCAAGCACGGTGAGGGTGGGGAAATCCAGGGGCATGCGGCGCTCATCGGCCGGGGTGGCGCGCGCATCTTGGCGCCTTGTGCTGCGGTCCCCGTGGCGCTG
This sequence comes from Stenotrophomonas sp. YJH_SMC_19, assembly GCF_059367915.1. Classification (NCBI taxonomy): domain Bacteria; kingdom Pseudomonadati; phylum Pseudomonadota; class Gammaproteobacteria; order Lysobacterales; family Lysobacteraceae; genus Stenotrophomonas; species Stenotrophomonas sp. YJH_SMC_19. The sequence continues at coordinate 44,410 of NZ_JCAFRI010000020.1, read as the reverse complement.
CCTGGCCCGATGGAGATGCGGGGTCTGAAAACGGCGAGCACGGCGGCCGGTGCCTGCGCAGAATCCGTGGGAAACCAAGGAGACGCCCATGCATGCGTGGTACCTCGGTGGCATCGACCACCGCCCGTTCCTGCACCTGTTCGAAAAGAGCGACACCGCGCTGGCTGCGCTGGGCATCCGGCGTCGCTGGGCCGGCGAATCAGGAGGACACCCCTGCCGGATCAGCCTGAGCGATCCGCCCGGCGGCAGCGAGCTGCTGCTGTTGTCCCACGTGCACCTGCCCCTGCACTCGCCGTATCACGCCTCGGGCCCGATCTTCGTACAGCGTGGCGTGACCCGTTGCGTGCTGCCGCCAGGCGAGGTGCCCCCGTATGTGCAGCGCCGGATGATCTCGTTGCGCGCCTATGACCAGGCTGCATTGATGCTGGCCGCCGAGATCAGCGCAGGCACGGATGTCGGCGCTCGGCTGGACGCGCTGTTTGCCGACCCTGCCGTGGCCTTCGTGCAGCTGCACAACGCGGCCCACGGCTGCTTCTCGTGCCAGGCGGATCGCGTCGGCATGACACCGACATGGCCGGATCTCCACGACGTGATCGTTGCCACGCCGAACACGTGATCGCCAGCGCATCCGTTCAGGCCCACGTGAAGCCCGCGGGAAGGGCTTCACACCCCCAGTCACGGATCAGCATTTCCATGGTTCCGCACCCGGTACCGCAACTCGATACTCGCCATGGTGCCGCCGAAAGTCCGCCGCGCAGCGCAACTCTGCGGTCACCGCTCTCTTTCGACGACCACAAGGAAGCGCCATGTCATTCCAATCCACACCGCTGCTGCTGGCTACTTCATTGGCCGCCGCTGGCCTGTTGCTGGCCGGCGATGCTTTTGCCCACGGCACCATGACCACGCCGGTCAGCCGCGTCTATGCCTGTTTCCAGGGCAATCCGGAGAACCCGACCAACCCGGCCTGCGCCGCCGCGAAAGCGGTGGGCGGATCGCAGGCGTTCTACGACTGGAACGGCATCAACCAGGCCAACGCCAACGGCAACCATCAGGCGGTGGTGCCCGACGGCAAGCTGTGCAGCGGCAACAATCCCACCTTCCGCGGCCTGGACGTGAACCGCAGTGACTGGCAGACCACGCCGATCCACGCTGATGCCAATGGCAAGTTCACCTTCGTGTTCAAGGCGACCGCGCCGCACGCCACGCGCGACTGGCGCTTCTTCGTCACCCGCGACGGCTGGCAACCGGGCAGCCCGTTGCGTTGGGCCGACCTGCAGGAGTTCTGCACGCTGGGCAATACACCGCTCTCTGCCGATGGCACCTACAAGCTGCAGTGCACGCTGCCGCAGCGCACCGGCCAGCATGTGATCTACAACACGTGGCAGCGCTCGGATTCGACCGAAGCGTTCTACACCTGCATGGACGTACGCTTTGAAGGCGGCAGCGGTGGTACGACGCCGGCACCGCAATGGCAGGATGCCGGCCCGGTCACCGCCCGCGGTGAATTGCCGGTCGGTACGACGCTGGCACTGCGCGTGTTCAATGCCAGCGGCAACGATGTCGAACGTGTGGAAGCGACGCTGGCCAGCGGCCAGACCTCGGCCGCGCAATGGCCCTTGGCGCTGGCCCGCAAGGTCAATGCCAGTGCCCGGCATGCGCGCGTGGGCGTGCTTGCCAATGGCGTGATCACGCCGTCGGCGTCGGCCACCGACAATCGCGTGTACCTGAAGGACGGCAACCGCTTCCAGCTCGATACCCAGGTGCCGGACCCGGGTGCGCCATCGCCGGGTGGTGATTTCGACCACGTGTACCCGGCGGGCATCGGCAGCTATGTGCCGGGCCAGACCGTGGTGAAGAGCAGCGACGGCAAGCTGTATGCCTGCCGCCCGTTCCCGGAGGGTGCATGGTGCAACGTCAATGCCGAGGCCTACCGGCCGGGCGTGGGCGCGGCCTGGCGCGATGCGTGGATCGCGTACTGACGCAGTGATGTGGGAGGCGGTGCACATCACACCGCCTCCTGGCTCCCCTGCCGCCCAGTGGGGCGCGCGTTGCAGAAACAGAGGAGCGCAGCAGCCTTTCAAACTTGTCTGATGGGCATATGGCGGCTACATGGGAAGACTCCGCGAGGTTTCCAACACTTCGCAAAGGAGTTCCTGCATGCACCTGTCCCATCGGGCCGTCCTCGCACTGTCCGCCGTTGTCGGCCTGGCACTGTCCGGCAACGCCTTCGCCCACGGCACCCTGTCCAAGCCGCTCAGCCGCGTGAAGCAGTGCCACGAGGGCAATCCGGAGAATCCGACCAACCCGGCCTGCGCCGCCGCCAAGGCCATCGGCGGCGCCCAGCCGTTCTACGACTGGGCCGGTGTCAACCAGGCCAACGCCAACGGCAACCATCAAGCGGTGGTTCCAGATGGCGAGTTGTGCAGCGGCGGCAACAGCAAGTACCGCGGCCTCGATCTGAACCGCAGTGACTGGCCGACCTCGCCGATCCGCGCCGATTCGCGCGGGCGTTACACCTTCGAGTTCAAGGCACCGGCCCCGCATGCTACCCGCGAGTGGAAGTTCTACGTCACCCGCGACGGCTGGCAGCCGGGCAGCCCGCTGCGCTGGGCCGACCTGCAGGAATTCTGCACGCTGGGCAACGTGCCGGTCTCCGGCGACGTCTACAAGCTGGATTGCCCGCTGCCCAAGCGCAGCGGCCAGCACATCATCTACAACACCTGGCAGCGCTCGGATTCCGGTGAAGCGTTCTATACCTGCGCGGACGTGCGCTTCGAGGGCGGTGGTGGCGTTGAACCGCCGCCGCAGTGGCAGGACGCCGGCCCGGTCACCGCCCGCGGTGCGTTGGAAGAAGGCACCACCCTGACGCTGCGCGTGTTCAACGCCCAGGGCAATGATCTGGAGCGTCCGGAGATCACCCTGGCCGCAGGTCAGACCGCTGCGAACCAGTGGCCGCTGGCGCTGGCCCGCAAGGTCAACGCCAGTGCACAGCAGGCGCGTGTGGGCGTGATGAGGAACGGCGTGATCACGCCGGTCGCCTCGGCCACCGAGAACCGCGTCTACCTGAAGCCGGGCAACCTGTTCCAGATCGATACCCGCCTGCCGGGCCCGGTGGATCCGGTCGATCCGCCGCCGGGTGACGACTACGACTTCGTGTATCCGGCCGGTATCGGCAGCTACACGCCGGGCGAAACCGTGGTCAAGGGCACCGACGGCAAGCTCTACGCCTGCCGGCCGTTCCCGGAGGGTGCGTGGTGCAACATCAACGCCGATGCCTATCGCCCGGGCACCGGTTTCGCCTGGCGCGATGCCTGGGTCGCGTACTGAGGCAGGGCACCGGGGGCGGCGTGGCGCCGCCTCCGGTTCTTGGAGTTGCCGGCCAGCGGCCGGCACTACCAGGGTTCGTGGGGCTGCCGGCCAGCGGCCGGCACTACCCTGACTTACTTGCTGCTGAAGGACTAAATAACAACGGAAAACTTATTTAAAGCATATAAATCAATTACTTATGCTTGAAATAAGACTTTCGACTTATGTGAGCCTTGTCAATTGATCCTCGAGACTCGCACTGCCTTTAGAGCCTTGCAGTTCAGATCAGACACCTCAGCTGGAGAGACACCCAGCGCAGATGCCATTTGGCAGAATTCGAGAACGTCTAGACGACGTGATCCAGACTCTATTGAAGAAATGCGCTGTTGGGGCCACCCCAGATGGGCAGCAAGCTGAGTCTGACTGATGCCCAAGATCTCCCGATGCTCCCGAAGCTTTCCGACCAAACGGAGGTACGGGTTCTGATAGATCGTCTTCGTAGCCATCCGGTCCGCCTCAAGGAGCGGATGGAAATCTATGACCGGGGCACGGCATACATGAAAATCATGTAGACGACATCGTGCCGCCTTGGTAGCATCCGGACTGGTTAATTTGCCGGGGATCGAGTGATCTATGGCCGTAGCCAACAGACCCTCCTTCCTTCGTGGCCCGAGCTCGACTCACTTGTCGTATCGCTTGGTCCTTTCTACACCTGCGCCTGGTGTGCGCTTGAACGCTCCACTTCCGTTAGCGCGCCCGTTTCCTCAGACCCTGCTGTCGCCCAGCAACTCCTGCAATTCCTAAAAAGCGCAGGTGTTGTGACCGGTTCCAGTTCAGGCAACGGAGCCGTTAAGCGCTCTCTCTACGAACCGGTCAGTTGGTCCTACGTCGATGACCTGATTCTTCCTGATGACCTTGATGCAGCGCTCAAGGGGATGCTTGATGCTTGGCGCCCGACGCTTGATAAACACGCAAGACTTTGGATCTGGCGCCAGCTAGCGGATCGAGAGGCAAGCGCCTATCTCACATCATTGCTGCGCCGTCACCGTATCGGAGTGCACCGCGTAGATGAAATCCTGAGAAGTCAGGATGAGGAGTGGACTCGTCTGAGCCTGGGGCGGAAACGATACGTGCTCTGGTCATCTGTAAGGGGAGCAGCGAGCCAGTTCCTTAGTAGCGGTGGCAACGAGGACGCCGCACTAGAAGTGCTTTCCCGAGAGATGCGAAGGAGGACGCGCTGGCTGGTAGTAAAGGCGGCCGCGGGTGAACTTCGAAGAACCGACTATTGCTTCCTTCCTGACACAGGTTGGCGACGACCACTGATGATCGATGTAGCGCTGGAAAGCATACTGAAGATAGGCGATGACTACTGGCTTGCAGCTCCATCCTTGGGCGAAATCTAGTCAAAACAGAGGCCCTCGATTACCCACTTCCCTGGCTCAGCTGAACCAAGAATCACGAGACTTGATAGATGCGTCCAATCATTCTTGCACTGGACCTTGAGGGAACACTTATCTCCAATGCCGTCAGTCAAATACCCCGACCCGGCCTGATGGAGTTCCTAAACTATGCCAGCAGCACCTTCAATCGGATCGTCATGTTCACCTCTGTACCCCAAAAGGTTGTTGCAGAGATTACATCCCTCTTGGTGCTGGAGGGACGCGCTCCCGAATGGTCTCAACATCTCCCATACATCGAATGGGACGGTCCGACGAAGGACCTTCGATTCGTTTCGGCAGAACTTGGCGAGGCACTGTTGCTGGATGATCACGGGGCCTACGTGCATCCCGGCCAACACTTCCTCTGGATTGAAGCCCCTCTCTTCGCTGCACCATATTCTGATGGAGACGAGGGGCTGCAGCTGGTGATCCAGCGTCTTGAGGAGCGCCTCAATCCAGGCAGCACAAAGCCCAAGGCGCGGCCTTAGTGGATGGAGTGTGCCGTGGATGCAATCTTCGGACGCCGCAGTGAGACACCGCCAGCCCCCAATACTCGAGGATTCTGTGCACAGAACTAGCTTGTCTCATCCGTTGCAGATTGCGGGACTTTCCGTCGGTGCCAACGGAGGAACCATAGGCGTTACCTTTGCCCCCGGTAAGCATCAGAAAGTTGCAATGACGGGCTCGTGGTGTAGAGATCTCGAGCTCGATCTAGCGTCCGTCTCAGCTTGGGGATGTCGCCATCTGCTTTCCTTGATTGAACCGTGGGAGTTCGACGATCTCGGGATAGGGTCGCTACCCGAACGCGCGCGCGCTCATGGCCTGCACTGGCATGGTCTTCCGATTCGTGATGGAGAAGCGCCGGATCCTCAGTTCTTGGACGAGTGGACACGACTAGGCCCCGTCCTCACTGACGATTTGCTCCGCGGTGACAAAGTAGTCGTTCATTGCAAAGGAGGGCTTGGCAGAGCGGGCACCGTGGCTTCGATGCTACTGCTCGAGAGCAGATCATGCCTAAGCGCTGAAGAAGCTATGGCCAGAGTTCGGAGTGCTCGTCCCGGAGCCGTGGAAACGGCGGAGCAAGAGCGCTTCCTTCTTCACTGGGCTTCTCGGATGCTCTAGAACCGTGTGCGCTGAAGCATCCGTTCTGAACTCTTGACACGGCACTAATCACGTCCAGACCTGTGAACCTCCCAGTGCCGGATCAGCTTCGCCCCGGTGCTCATCGGTGAATCTGAGAACCCGCGGGGAGGTCAGCAATCAGAGGTTTGAGGGGATCTCCCCACGGCAGGCGTATAAGTAGGGAAGGATGAGGAGATCTCCACATGAATGATCTAGACGATTGGCTGTCCAGAGCCTCGGCAGCTACAAGGCCAGACGGCCATGATCGGGCCACCGATAGCCTGGTCCGACGCCTGTCCCAGGAAGCTTCCCCTTCGCAATGGGCCGGTAAGCGAGAGTTCCGCCGGGCACTCGCATGCGCGGCGCTCGCGGCGGTGCTTACCTGCGGAGGAGTAGGCTCCGCCTTCTTTGTCACCCAGGCACCCTCGCGCCCGACATGGGTCGCGGCCCCAGCTTCCATGTCCCCATACGCTCTACTGGTGGAACGCTGATGGCAATCGGACCCCTCATGAGGCTGCCGCTGGCAACAATCGCTGGCGCCATCATTGGCGTAGTGTGCGCGCTGGCTATCGGCTGGATCTGGCACTCGCTCAATCCTGGGCACAGCGATCTCCATGAACGCCTTCACGCCGTGGTGCCTCTGGACGACTCGGAGAAGCAGATCCTCCAGGCCAAGGAACAGCTGTTCGCAACAAGGCGAGGTGAGATCGAAGCGCGCCTGCGGATTGCCAACCGCCAGCTGGCGGACGCCATCGCGGCTGACCCCAAATGGAACCCCCAGGTGGAACGTGCAAGTCGTGAGGTGGAGCGGGCTGCGGGCGATCTCCAGCGCATCACGCTCGAGCATGTGTTCGAGATGCGCGAGGGCTTGAAACCCGAGCACCGGCCGGCCTACGACAAGGCACTCCTTGAAGCACTTCGCACCGACTCTCCCTGAGCCCCACAAACGTTGTGACCATCGAGGACGACAACAACTGGGCAGTTGAAGCTGCGGCGGGTGATGCTGAGGCCTTCGCTCGCCTGGTCCGCCGTCACTCGCCAGCAATCAAGCAGATGGTTCGAGGCATGGGTCTGCCCGAAACCGACGTCGATGATGTCGTGCAGGAGACATTCGTTGCCGCTTGGCGAGGCCTGTCAGAGTACGATCCGACGCGCTCGGTACTTCCTTGGCTGATGCGTATTGGAATCAACAAGGTTCGTGATACGCAACGGTTTCGACGCGTCCGCCACTTCCTGTTTCGGGCCAAGCCTTTGGATGATGAGGAAGGACGCGCCCTGCATTCCGAGCAGGCCGGGCCAGAGCAGGTTGCCGGTTCTCAGCTTGAGCTCGCAGAAGTAAGAAGGGTTCTCAACACGATCGACCCGAGCCTGCGTGAAGCTCTGGTTCTGACTGCCTTCGTCGGCCTTTCCCAGGTTGAAGCAGCTTCCGCCCTGGGTATCAGTCTCAAAACGATAGAGGGTCGCGTCCTGAGAGCGCGGGCCAAACTGACAGATGCACTGAGCCGCGGGAAATAAATTTTCGCCGGATTCGAGGGGAAGGCCGCGCAGGCCGCGTAGTGCAGAAAGACGGCCGAGATTGCGGCCCCACTGCACCGGATCCTCATGAAACCATCATTGCTTGCCCTGACGGTGATGCTGGCCCTGACCAGTATCTCTGCGGCCTATGCCTCGGACGCCCCGAACTTCAGCGCGTTGCTCGAGCAGAGCAGGGCCCAATCCCCCTTCCTTCAGGAAAAGGGGTTCGACACAGCTGCCGCTGCGGGCGAAGCCCGCCAAGCGCGAGCGCTACGTAACCCCACCATTGATGCCCTCGCAGAGAATCTCAACGCTCCCCCCAGCAATGGCGCGAGCCAGCGGCAGACGACCTACACCATCAGCCAGCCACTCGAGATCTTTGGCCAACGTGGGGCTCGAATCCAGGCGGGAGAGAAAGGGCTGCAGGCGGCCGAAGCTCGCCAGCACCAGGCGCAAGTCGAATTCGCCGCAGCCTTGGCTGTTGCCTACGCGTCTTCCGAAGCTGGGCTGATACGGCGCGACATTGCTGCCGAAGATGTTGATCGCGCCAGAGGCGACCTGAAGGCAGCTCAGGCGCTGGTTGACGCAGGAAAGGAGGCCAGCCTGCGCGTAGCACAAGCCCAGGCAGGCTTGAGCTCAGCAGAAGCGATTGCCGCCTCAAGAGAGGCAGAGGCGGCTGCAGCTCTCGAGCAACTGTCAGTACTGGCGGGAAGAGCGGAACCCTACTCAGGCACGTCCGAGTCACTCCTGGTGCGCGAGTGGGTTGCGCCCGCAATTGCGAACGTCGATTCGGCATCTGTCCTGTCTGCGAAGGCAGACGTCGACGCGAGCGATGCGGTTCTGCGCACTGAACGCTTCAAGCGGGCACCGGACCTGAACCTCACCGCAGGCCGTCGCAACTTCGCCGCCGGTGGGGACGCATTGGTCGTCGGCGTGTCTCTGAGCATCCCATTGTTTGACCGGAACAGTGGCGGGATCAGCGCGGCTCGAGCACGGAGCGACGCCGCCCGTGCTCGATTGGATGCCGCACGCCTCCAGAGCCAGGCGGACCGTGCGACTGCGCTTGCGCGTGTTGACGCCGCCAAGCGAGGACTGATCGCTGCCTCCAAGGGAGAGGAAGCAGCCACGGAAGCCTACCGAATGGCGCGCTTGGGATACGAGGCCGGTAGAACCCCACTGGTTGAGCTGCTGCTTAGCCGTCGCACGCTGACGGACGCGAGGCTGAGCGTGGTGGATGCACGACTCGCACGCGTTGCCGCCTACGCATCGCTCGCCGTGGCCAGCGGTCAGATTGCCTTTGGAGACATGTAGATGAAGAGAAGTATTCCGGCTGTTAACACCCTGACGATGATCGGCGTGGCTACCTTGGCGCTTGGCGCAGGATTTGGCATTGCACGCTTATCCGCCCCTTCAGAGACGGTGGTCGACCCCGCGAAAGACGAAGCCAGCGCCAGTGCGCCGGCGGAGGCGGCTCAGGAAGTCGCGATTCCCAAGGAGTATGTTGCCGCTGCGGGGATCTCGGTGGAGCCCGTCACTTCCGCTCAGGTAGCGGCGAACATCACCGCATCGGGTTCGGTCGTGGCAATCCCCGGTGGTGAGGCCGTCGTGGTGGCACGTGCGGCCGGTAACGTCACCGATGTCATCCGGCAGGTGGGCGACAAGGTGAAGAAGGGCGAAGTGCTGGCACGCGTAGCCAGCCCTGATGGGGCCCGTATTGCGGCTGACCTTCGTGTGGCCAGCGCCAGCCTCTCCCTCGCCGAAAAGAACGTCAAGCGCGATGAGTCGTTGCTCGCACAGGGCGTGTTGGCACGACAAGAGGCCGAGGCGAGTCGCGCCGCTTATCTCACAGCGCAAGCAGAAGCACAACGCGCTGCCCTGGTGGCACGCACCGCCAATGTGGATGGAGGAGGTAGCGTCAACGTCATCAGCCCTATCGATGGAACCATCAGCAGCTCGCAAGTGACTCTGGGCGCTTTCGTCGAGCCGCAGGCCTCCCTCTATAGGGTCACAGGTTCCAATGGCGTGGAGATTCAGGCCTCCGTTCGTGCGGGTGACACCGGTCGGATCAAGGCCGGCGACAGCGCGTCCATTACCCGCTCCGACGGAAGCGTCACCTCAGGCAAGGTCCGTTCAGTTGCTGCCGCCGTAGGTGGGCTGACAAGGGCTGCCACAGTCGTAATCACCCCGAGCGCAGAGGCGAACGGATTGGTTGTGGGTGACGGTGTGCAGGTCCGGCTGGTCACCGCTTCCGGATCGGGTGAGGGGCTGTCTGTCTCGGAAGAGGCGGTCCAGAACATCGACGGAAAAGACGTCCTCTTCGTCAGAACCAGTAAGGGGTTCACTGCACAGCCGGTCTTCATTGGCCTCCGTAGCGGTGGTATGGCGCAGATCCTTTCTGGCGTCACTGCGGGAACCCCGGTTGCTACCCGTAATGCGTTTCTGGTGAAGGCCGAGATGAAAAAGTCGGGCGGAGACGAGTAATGATCGAGCAAGTACTTACGGGTGCCGTACGGCACCGCTGGCTGGTTCTGTTCATCACACTGGTGATTGCGGTGATCGGCGGGTGGCAACTGAACCTGCTACCGATCGACGTGACTCCGGATATCACGAACAAGCAGGTCCAGATCAACACCGTCATCCCGACGCTGAGTCCAGTGGAGGTCGAGAAGCGCGTTACCTACCCGATCGAGACCGCGATGGCAGGACTTCGGGGCGTCGCGAACACCCGGTCGTTCTCGCGCAACGGCTTCAGCCAGGTCACGGTGATCTTCGATGAGAGCGCAGACCTCTACTTCATGCGCCAACAGGTCACCGAGCGACTGACTCAGGCTCGGCCCCAGTTGCCGGAGGGTGCCGAACCGCTGATGGGCCCGGTTTCGACCGGGTTGGGCGAAGTATTCCACTACAGCGTTGAATTCACCCACCCAGATGGCAAAGATGCCCCGCGAAATGATGGTAAGCCTGGCTGGCAAAGCGACGGTTCGTTCCTGACTGATCAGGGGGAACGGCTGACGGACAACATGGCACGTCTGGCCTACTTGCGCACAGTCCAGGACTGGATTGTGCGGCCTCAGCTGCGCACGACGCCGGGCGTAGCAGACGTCGACAGCCTCGGCGGCTACGTCAAGGAGTATGTCGTTGAGCCCAATGCGAGCAAGCTCGCAGAGTACGGGTTCTCCTATACCGACCTAGCCGACGCGTTGCAGGATGCCAACCTGTCGGTCGGAGCAGACTACATCCAGAGGTCGGGCGAGTCCTATCTGGTGCGCGCAGACGCCCGCATCCGCTCCGTGGACGAGATTGCCCGTGCCGTTGTGGGCAATCGCAACGGAGTTCCCGTAACAGTGGGAGACGTCGCACGTGTGGTCGTTGACGGTGAGCTCCGCCGCGGTGCCGCCAGCCGCAATGGCTACGAGACCGTCGTTGGCAGCGCACTCATGCTGGTTGGCGCCAACAGCCGAACTGTGGCGGCCGCAGTGGGTGACAAGCTGCAGGAGATCGGCAAGACCATGCCGCCGGGCGTGAGGATTGTTCCCACGCTGGACCGATCCCAGCTGGTTGTCGCAACGATCAAGACCGTCGCCAAGAACCTGGCCGAAGGCGCTCTTCTAGTCGTGGTCATCCTATTTGCATTGCTCGGAAACTGGCGAGCTGCTGTCATTGCTGCATTGGTGATTCCGTTGTCCCTGCTGATCACCGCGATCGGCATGAACAAGCTCGGGATCTCTGGCAACCTGATGAGTCTGGGTGCGCTCGACTTTGGCCTGATCATCGACGGCGCGGTCATCATCGTCGAGAACGCGCTGCGCCGTTTGGCAGAGCGACAGCATGCACTTGGGCGCCCACTCAATCTATCGGAGCGGCTGCATGAAACGATCGCCTCGTCCAAGGAGATGGTCCGCCCGACCGTGTATGGGCAGGCGGTCATCTTCCTGGTCTTCGTGCCATGCCTGACCTTCCAGGGCGTCGAGGGAAAGATGTTCTCCCCGATGGTAATTACCCTGATGCTGGCGCTGGCCTCTGCATTCGTGCTCTCCCTCACTTTCGTTCCGGCGATGGTGGCGGTCATGCTCAAGGGCCACATTTCCGAGAAAGAAGTACGGGTAGTCGCTGCCACCAAGAGCCGCTATCAGCCGATGCTTCGCAGCGCAATCCGCCAACCCATGCCCTACCTGGCCGGTGGTCTTGGCGTCCTGGTGGCCGGCGTTGTGGCCTTTGGCTTTGTGGGTCGGGAGTTCATGCCCACATTGGATGAGCAGAATCTCAACCTGTCCTCCGTTCGCATCCCGTCCACATCGATCGAGCAGTCCGTCGCCATCGACCTTCCTCTTGAGAAGGCACTGATGACGTTGCCGGAGGTACAGACGGTGTACTCCAAGGCCGGTACCGCAAGCCTGGCCGCAGATCCCATGCCGCCCAACGCGTCCGACAACTACGTGATCCTCAAGCCCAAGGACCAATGGCCGGATGGAGTGAAGACCAAAGAGCAGGTGATCGAGAGGATTCGAGAGAAGACAGCCTTTCTTGTTGGTAACAACTATGACGCCACCCAGCCCATCGAGATGCGCTTCAATGAGCTGATCGGCGGCGTTCGTAGCGACGTTGCAGTCAAGATCTATGGCGAAGACCTGACGGCGCTTGCCGGCAGCGCTGACAAGATTGCGAGCGTCCTCAAGAAGATTCCGGGCGCATCGGATGTCCGTGTGGCGCAAACGGGAGGCTTCCCGACCTTTGACATGGCATTCGACCGGGCCGCGATCGCCCGTTACGGACTGACCGTCAAGGAAGTGGCCGACACAGTGTCTGCTGCGCTGGCAGGTCGCATGGCGGGCCAGATCTTCGAAGGTGATCGGCGCTTCGACGTAGTGGTTCGTCTGCCCCGTGTGGACCGCAGCGATCTCGATGTACTGGGAGCCGTTCCGGTCATGCTGCCGCCAGGCAGTCAGGAAGGCCGTCAGTCTGTTCCGCTTCGTGAATTGGTCAGCTTCCGCTTCACGCAGGGTCTGAACGAAGTCAGCCGCGACAATGGCAAACGTCGAATCTATGTGGAAGCGAATGTGGTCGGGCGTGACCTGGGTAGCTTCGTTGACGACGCCAAGGCGGCTATTGGCCAGCAGGTGCAGTTGCCCACCGGTTCCTGGATCGAATGGGGCGGGCAGTTCCAAAATCTGCAGGCAGCAACGAAGCGACTGGCGATCATTGTGCCTCTCTGCTTCATCCTCATTGCGGCCGTCCTCTACATGGCGATTGGCAACGGTTTGCTGACAGGTACGGTACTGACTGCAGTGCCACTTGCTCTGGCCGGTGGATTCTTCGCATTGGCGTTGAGAGGAATCCCCTTCTCGATCTCAGCCGCTGTGGGCTTCATCGCGGTATCTGGTGTCGCGGTGCTCAACGGCCTGGTTCTGATCTCCGCGATCAAGAAACGCCTGCACGAGGGGCTTCCGCCAGATGAGGCGGTCGAACTGGGTGCAATGGAGCGCGTCAGACCGGTTCTTATGACCGCGCTGGTTGCCTCCCTGGGCTTCGTCCCGATGGCGATTGCAACGGGTACGGGCGCCGAAGTGCAGAAGCCACTGGCTACAGTGGTTATCGGGGGTCTTGCCACGGCAACCGTACTGACGCTGTTCGTGCTGCCTGCGCTGTGCGGGCTGGTACTCCGAAGAACTGCACGCAGGAAGGCCGCGGGCATTGAAGACCCCCTGCCGGTACCCGAAGTCGATTGAGCACAAGCCCCTTCCACGGCTTCACGTCCTGCCCTACGGATCGGATTACGATCCGCAGGGCAGCGGCGCTTTCCACTGTTCCATCTAGAGGTGAGCCATGATCGAGGTCCTACGCTTTCCAACATTCAGGAACCTGTTCGCTGCGCAGGTTATCGCGCTGATCGGCACGGGCTTGGCTACCGTGGCGCTCTCTCTTTTGGCCTATGACCTGGCGGGGGCTGAGGCGGGCGCTGTGCTAGGTACGGCTCTGGCAATCAAGATGATTGTCTACGTGCTGTTGGCCCCTCTGTCCGGAGCGATCGTCCCGGCAAATCTACGCAAACCGGTGCTTATTGCCCTCGACCTGGTGCGGGCGGGCGCGGCGCTTTGTCTGCCGTTCGTCAACCAGATCTGGCAGGTGTACCTGCTCATTGCCTTGCTGCAGTCGGCCTCGGCGTGCTTCACCCCTCTGTTCCAGTCGACGATCCCGGAAATCCTGAAGGAGGAACGCGACTACACCCGAGCACTGTCCCTGTCGCGCCTGGCCTATGACCTGGAGAGCCTGCTGAGTCCCGCGTTGGCCGCTGCTCTGCTGACGCTGATCAGCTTCCACGGCCTGTTCGCTGGTACGTCCGTAGGCTTCGTGATATCCGCCATGCTGGTGTTCTCAACTGCATTCCCCTTCGTTGCTCCTTCCCTGAGAAAGGACGGTCCCTACGCCCGCGCGATTCGAGGAATGCGGATCTACCTGAAGACGCCCAGGCTGAAAGGGTTGCTTGCCCTTAATCTGTGTGCGGCCGCCGGCGGCGCCATGGTGTTCGTGAACACTGTCGTCGTGGTGCGCAACGTTCTCGGCGGAGCAGAGTCACAGGTGGCATGGGCGCTGGCAGCTTTCGGTGGCGGTTCGATGCTGACGGCGCTTGTCCTCCCCAAGGTTCTCGATCGGGTGGCTGACAGGCGTGTGATGCTCTCCGCAGCCCTTGCAATGTGCATTGTACTTGTGACCCTCAGTCTTACCTGGCTGCTCTCGCCCTCCTCCATAGGTTGGCCCATCGTGCTCGCCGGCTGGGCATTGTTGGGGATGAGCTATGCGGGGCTGGTGACTCCTGGCGGCAGATTGCTGCGACGATCAGCGGAATCCACCGATCTGCCATTCCTGTTCGCAGCGCAGTTCTCTCTCTCCCACGTGTGTTGGCTGATTGCCTACCCTCTGGCGGGAACCGTGGGTGCGAAGTTTGGAATGCCAGTGGCGATCATGGCACTGGCAGTAGTCGGCATCGCCGGATTCGTGTTCGCCTGGAGAATCTGGCCCGCCCATGACCCGGACGAGATTTCCCACGGTCACGACGATCTGGCTGCGGACCATCCCCACTGGGCGGAACACGCCTCTTCCAACGGCAAGCATTCACATCGGTATGTCATCGACGACGTGCACCCTCGTTGGCCTGGATGACGGAAACTTGAACAAGGGGCGCGAGAGGGCATTTTCACCGCTCGCGCCCGACGTTGTCATATCGACTTTGCCAGAACAAGCCTCTAGTCTTTGCCCGTGCGATCCCTTCGTCTACCAACCAGCGTGCTGTTGCGCAGCTGCATCTTCATGATGCTGGTGGCGAGTCTGCTCGTGCGACCCGTCCTGAATCATCTGGGTGAGCTGCACGGCTTGCAGCACATCGTGCAGGCTGCGGTGGAACATGGTCACCCCCATGTTGGGGTGAGTGATGCCGCAGACCGTGATCTTGAACACGCGGTTGGATTGCACAGCCTGTTGCACCAGGCCGATCTGACGGCTTCTGTAGGCATCTTGGCCAGCCTTGCTGGACCCGCTCGAGTTGATCTGAGCGATATCCATCCCTGGCACCAGCCAGCGGCAGAGCTTCAGCATCATCGCTCATCCCTGTTCAGGCCTCCTATCGCCTGAGACCCAGGCCTCGTGCTCGCACTGAGCAGAGGCTTGGCAGCGCCCGTCCAGTCAATCCTTACTGGACGTTCGTCGCTGCAAGAAATTATTCATTCGTTCCCCGCCCGGACCCCGCTTACGCGCAGTGATCCGTGTGACGTGCCGTGCGCGCCTTCTGCGCACTCGTAGCACGTTGCGCCGGTTCCCAGTGTCGTAGCGGATAGCTTTGGCGGAGGTCCGCTGACCGCATTCGTAGATCCTCATCATGATCCCCAGTTCTGAATCCGGGACGCTCTCGCGCGTCCTTCTCCAACCCCCACTACTGTCGCACTGGCCGCGAACTCTACTCGCACTGCTTTCCCTGTTCATGCTGCTACTCACAGCTGACGGGGCGTTGGCTCACGCGATCGCCGAAGGCGACAAGGGCTACATCCAGGAAATATCTGGAGTAAATCTGATCGCATTCGCCTATCTGGGCGCGAAACACATGGCCACCGGCTATGACCACATCCTGTTCCTCCTGGGCGTGGTGTTCTTCCTGTACCGGATGAAGCATGTCGCGCTGTATGTGACGCTGTTCGCGATCGGGCACTCCACAACGATGCTGCTGGGTGTGCTGTTCAACGTGGGCATCAACAGCTACCTGATCGACGCAATCATTGGTCTGTCTGTGGTCTACAAGGCCTTGGACAATCTGGGCGCCTACCAGCGTTGGTTCGGCTTCCAGCCAAACACAAAGGTTGCGACGTTGATCTTCGGCCTGTTCCACGGCTTTGGTCTGTCAACCAAGATCATCGAGTACGACATCTCACCCGATGGTCTGTTGCCCAACCTGCTTGCGTTCAACGTCGGCGTGGAGATCGGCCAGATCCTCTCGCTTGGCGCGATTCTGATCGCAATGGGCTACTGGCGCCGCACGCCCAGCTTCTTCAAGCACGCCTACACCGCCAATGCCGCCATGCTCTGCGCCGGATTCATTCTGATCGGCATGCAGCTCACTGGCTACTTCGTTTCCTGACTTTCAAGAGAACTACATCATGTACAACAGTAAGCCCGCCGAAGGCGACCTTCCCACCAGCCGCCAGCTGGGACGCACCACCGCAATTGCCGCCGGCATCGCCATCATCCTCCTGGTTGGAGTGGTGATGCCATCTGAGTACGGAATCGATCCCACTGGTGTTGGTCGGGTACTTGGTCTGAAGGAAATGGGGGAGATCAAGGAACAGCTTGCCGAGGAAGCGGCAGCTGACGCTGCGATGGACGCAAAGGCCGCCGAAGACGAGGCAGCCGCCCTGCTGACGCAGGTGTCCACGCAGAACCGTAAGACCGTTGAAGTTGCTCAGAAGCCTGCCGCGAGTAATGCGGCCACCGCTGCCGAATGGCGGGACGAAGAACAGGTTGTCCTGACGCCGGGCCAGGGCACCGAGATCAAGCTCGTCATGAAGGCGGGCGAGCGCGCCAGCTACCAGTGGTCTGTTGAAGGCGGCGTCGTGAACTTCGACACCCACGGAGACGGCGGCGGTCGAGCGATCAGCTATGAGAAGGGTCGAGGGGAAGCCACCAAGCAGGGGGTGCTCCTGGCTGCCTTCGATGGCAACCACGGATGGTTCTGGCGCAACAGGGGCGAGGAGCCCGTAACGCTTCTGCTCCGCACCGGAGGGGAGTACGAGTTGATCAAGAAGATGTAAACCGCAGCGGTGAGCGGTGGCCGGGTGCGCTTAAGGCCCGGCCACCGCCCTATGTGGGGTATTTCCGATGGGCTGCGCCCAGTTTCGGCCCCTCGACAACCCCAGCCAGCCCCGCTTAAGCTAACCCATATGCGTCTTTCCGCCCGCCACGGCCTTGCCCTCAGGATCAGCTTCTTTGCGCTGATGCTGTTGAGTGTCGTTGCGCGGCCGATGGTGATCCAGCTCAGCGAACTGCACGGATTGGAACATGACATCGCAGCAGCGGTGGATCATGGCCATTCACATGCCGGCGGTGCGGGCGACAATCTGGACCCGGATCACGCCACTGGCGCTCATGCGGTACTGCATCAGGCAGACGCGAGTTTCGCTGGAAGCTTGTTCACGCCCCACGTCTACCTGGCTTCACTACCGCTGGCCGGTGAAGTCCATGCTCTGCGACTTCTGAGGGTGCCTGCAGGGCACCCGGCGTCACCCTTCCGACCTCCGATCGTCTGACGACCCTAGCTGCGCTCTAGCAGCCTGAGCGCGCCTCCCGTGTAGCGGGACGCGGCGCGTCGTTCTGACTTTCTTTCCGGAGGCTTCCGTGAAATTCCGTAGTGTGTGGGCGCTGGCTGTTGCCGGCGCCTGCGGTGTGGCCCTTCCTGGCCACGCCGCCGAAGTGCTGCGCCTGGAGGATGCGGTTGCCCGCGCCCTTGGCACTCACCCAAGCGTGCAGGCAGATGCCGCACAAATAGAGGCGACAAAGAACCGTGCGGCGCGAGAGGGCTTAGCAGCCCCGTTGGTGCTCGGCGGAGAACTGGAGAACGTGGCCGGTAGTGGCAGCGTGCGAGGTATGGACGCTGCCGAGGCAACGTTCCGGGTATCCAAGATTCTGGAACTGGGTGGCAAGCGGGCGGCCCGCCAAGCGCTTGGCGGCGCGGAGGTCGATGCAGCCCAGCGAGAGGCTGATGTGACCCGGGTGGCCATCGCCACACGCACCGCTGGTCGATTCATCGACGTGCTTGCGGCGCAGGAGCATGTCGAGCATGCGGAAGAGCGGATTCGTATGGCCCGCGCGCTCCAGCGAGAGGTGGCCCGCTGGGTCTCTGCGGCACGGAACCCGGACTCAGACCTGAGGGCCGCTGAAATCGCCCTGGCCGATGCAGAGCTCAAGCGTGATCAAGCAGTCCAGCGGTTGGAGGCATCGCGCATGGCGCTTGCGTCTTCCTGGGGCTCTTTCACCGCTGACTTCGACACCGTCGCCGGCGATACAAACATCCTCCCCCCGCTGGATGACTACCAGACGCTGTCCGAACGCCTTCAGAACGCGCCACAGCAACGTGCCTTCGATGCCCAGTCCAGAATTCTTGCCGCGCGCCGCGATGTCGCCGTTTCCAGCGCGAAGCCTGACGTGAGTGTTGGATTTGGACTTCGCCGTCTTGAAGCAACGAAGGACAGTGGCTTGGTCATGTCGATCTCGGTTCCCTTGGGAACCCGGCGTCGATCAGCCTACTCGGTATCCGAAGTCGACTACGAACTGAGTGCGCTCAAGTCACGCCGTGAAGCACAAATGTTGGAGCTCAACCAGGAGCTGTTCGGAGTCTATCAACAGCTGCGCCAAGCGCAGTTGGAGGTCACCTCCGTTCGTGAGCGGCAGCTCCCCAAGGCGGAGCAGGCGATGAATCAGAGCCGTCGTGGCTTCGAGGAGGGTCGATTCTCCTATCTCGCATTGAGCCAGGCGCAGAAGACGCTGTTCGACCTTCGTGAGCGCGAAGTCGAGTCCGCCGCACTCTATCTCCGATTGCTGGTCGAGGCAGATCGCCTCACCGCCTCCGCCCAGGATATCCGCCCATGAATCGTTACGCCCTTCTTATGTTGCTTCCGCTGGCACTGGCCGCCTGTGGCGGTGAAAAGCCGGTTGAGAAAGAAGCCGCAGAGTCCACCGCCGCGGCCGGCGACTACGAGCGCGGCCCCAACCGCGGTCGCATGCTCCGCGATGGTGATTTCGCACTTGAAGTCACCGTCTATGAAACCAACACGCCTCCTCAGTTCCGCCTCTACGCCTATCGAAATGACAAGCCGATCTCACCGAATGAGGTGAAGGCAACAATGCAGTTGAAGCGCCTCGACGGTGAGGTCAATGATTTCACTTTCACCGCCGAAAACGACTATCTCGTGGGGAACGGCGAGGTCGTGGAACCTCATTCTTTCGACGTGAAGGCAGACGCAGTGGTAGGAGGAAAGACACACACCTGGTCCTATCAGTCCTATGAGGGCCGTACCACCATCGAGCCAAGCGCTGCCAAGGATGCGGGTGTGGTGGTGGAAGAGGCTACCGCTGGCACTATCCGCGATACGGTCACGCTGATGGGGAACATCGCGGTCAACACTGGCCGCCAGGCCGCCGTCAAAGCACGATTCCCAGGTATTGTCCGCAGCGTGTCGGTCGAGATGGGCCAACGCGTTTCCGCAGGGCAGACGCTGGCGACGGTTGAAGGCAATGACAGCATGCGCACCTACGCGGTGATTGCTCCCTTCAGCGGCATCGTTCTTGCGCGCAACACCAGTGTTGGTGATGTGGCCGCCGACAACACACTGTTCGACGTTGCCGATCTGTCAGAGGTCTGGGTCGATCTACGAGCTCTGGGCACTGACGCCGAGCGTCTCGCTCCAGGTCAAGCAGTGCGGATCCGTTCCGCCACGGGTGCCTTGGAGACTGAAGGTAGGCTCCAAAGCCTGCTTCCGCTGGCAAGCAGCGGCCAAAGCGTGGTTGCGCGCGTGAGTATCCCCAATGGTGACGGCAAGTGGCGTCCAGGAATGGCTGTCTCGGCCGAGGTCATCATTGCCGAGACACCTGTTCCACTGGCCGTCAAAGAGTCAGGGCTCCAGCGATTTCGCGACTTTACCGTCGTATTTGCGCAGGTGGGCGATACCTATGAGGTGCGCATGCTTGAGCTTGGAAAGCGTGATGGCGAGTGGGCAGAGGTTCTTGGCGGACTGAAGCCCGGAACGCGGTACGTCGCCGAGCAGAGCTATCTGATCCGTGCAGACATCGAGAAGTCTGGCGCCAGCCACGACCACTAAGGATCCATCATGCTAGAGCGAATCATTCGCGCGTCCATCGCGCATAGATGGCTTGTGCTGCTTCTGGTCCTGGCGCTGTCAGGCTTGGGCATCTGGAACTACAGCAAGCTGCCAATCGACGCCGTCCCTGACATCACCAATGTCCAGGTCCAGATCAACACCGAAGCACCGGGCTACTCTCCACTGGAGGCAGAGCAGCGGGTAACGTTCCCCGTCGAGACAGCCTTGGCCGGCTTAGCCAAGCTGGAGTACACGCGGTCCATCTCGCGTTATGGTCTCTCCCAGGTCACCGTTGTATTCGAAGACGGTACCGACATCTACTTCGCGCGGCAGCAGGTGGCCGAGCGCTTGCAGCAAGCCGCATCCCAGCTCCCAACTGGGCTGAAGCCAACGCTGGGCCCGGTCGCCACCGGTCTCGGTGAGATCTTCATGTACACCGTGGAAGCCGAGAAGGGTGCTGAAGAGACCTGGACGCCGATGGCGCTTCGTACCCTCCAGGATTGGGTGGTACGCCCCCAGATGCGACATCTGAAAGGTGTTACAGAGGTCAACACCGTCGGTGGCTATGTGCGGCAGTTCCACATCACGCCTGACCCGCGCAAGCTTCAGGCGTACGAGCTGACCATGCAGGATGTGATGGAGGCCGTGGCGCGCAGCAATGCGAACGTGGGTGCCGGCTACATTGAAAAGAGTGGTGAACAGTACCTTGTGCGCGTTCCTGGCCAAGTGGCGGACATGGACGGCCTGCGCAAGATCGTGGTCGCCAATCGCGAGGGGCTGCCGCTTCGCGTCGGTGACCTCGCAGACGTTCACGAGGGCACCGAACTGCGAACGGGTGCAGCGACCAAAGATGGCAAGGAAGTGGTACTTGGTACTGCATTCATGCTCATTGGTGAGAACAGCCGCGAAGTCGCTCAGCGAACCGCTGCCAAGCTGAAGGAGATCGACGAGACGCTTCCAGAAGGTGTCCGCGCGCATGCGGTCTATGACCGTACGGAGCTGGTCGACCGCACCATTGAAACCGTCAAGAAGAACCTACTGGAAGGTGCCCTGCTGGTCATTGCGGTGCTGTTCCTTCTGCTCGGAAATCTTCGCGCCGCACTGATCACGGCCGCGGTCATTCCTTTGACCATGCTGCTGACCATCTCCGGCATGGTCCAGAACCGTGTCTCAGCAAATCTGATGAGCTTGGGTGCGCTGGACTTCGGTCTGATCGTCGACGGCGCGGTCATCATTGTTGAGAACTGTCTGCGCCGCTTCGGCGAGCGTCAGCACGCCCTGGGGCGTCTGTTGACCCGGGATGAGCGCTTTGCTTTGGCCGCCAGCGCCAGTGCCGAGGTGATCAAGCCCAGCTTGTTCGGCTTGTTCATCATTGCCGCCGTCTACATCCCGATCTTTGCGCTCTCCGGCGTGGAAGGAAAGATGTTCCACCCGATGGCCCTGACCGTCGTTATCGCGCTGACTGGTGCGATGGCATTGTCCCTCACGTTCGTTCCCGCTGCGGTTGCTCAGTTTGTCACGGGCAAGGTCTCGGAGAAGGAAACCAAGGCTATGCGGGGCGTAACCAAGCTGTATGGCCCGATGCTGGAGCGGGCAGTCAGTGCTCGCAAACTGGTTGTGGGTGGTGCAGCCGTCCTCACCGTACTGGCGGGTCTTCTGGCCAGTCGCATGGGCACTGAGTTCATTCCGAATCTGGACGAAGGTGATATTGCGCTTCACGCGCTGCGCATTCCCGGCACTAGTCTGACGCAAGCCATCGGCATGCAGCGCCAGCTTGAAGCGACCATCAAGAAGTTCCCCGAGGTGGATGAGGTTGTCGCAAAGATCGGCACAGCAGAGGTAGCGACCGACCCCATGCCACCGTCGGTCGCAGACACCTTCATCATGCTCAAGGATCGCGACCAATGGCCTGATCCCCGCAAGCCAAAGGCGCAGCTCATTGCTGAGCTGGAGAAGGCTGTCCGAGCAATTCCCGGCAACAACTACGAGTTCACCCAGCCCGTGCAGATGCGCATGAACGAGCTGATTGCCGGTGTACGCGCCGAGGTGGCGGTGAAGTTGTACGGTGACGACCTGGATCAGCTGGCGCAGATCGGCAGCCAGATCGAGGACGCCGCAGGTTCCATCCCAGGCGCCGCAGACGTGAAGTTAGAGCAGATCAGTGGTCTGCCTCTTATGACCATCACGCCTGACCTGGGTGCTTTGGCCCGCTATGGCGTTTCGATCGACGAGGTCCAGAAGACCATCTCTGTTGCGCTGGGCGGTGAGGCGGTCGGTCAGGTCTTTGAGGGTGATCGTCGCTTCGACATCGTCGTTCGTCTGCCCGAGAACCTGCGTCAGGACACCCGGACGCTCGCATCGCTACCGGTAGCCGTCGCCGTCGGGGCCAGTTCCGGCGAACAGAGAGCGTTCGTTCCGCTGGGGCAGTTGGCTAAAGTTGAAGTTGCGCCAGGCCCAAACCAGGTCAGTCGCGAGAACGGCAAGCGTCGCGTCGTCATCACCAGCAACGTACGTGGTCGCGACCTTGGTTCGTTCGTAGAGGAGCTGCGAGAGAAGGTTGGTCAGGAGGTGCAGTTGCCGGAAGGCTACTGGATTGAGTATGGCGGTACCTTCGAGCAGCTCATCTCTGCCAGCAAGCGGCTGTCCGTGGTCGTGCCGGTCGTCCTGGTGATGATCTTCGGCTTGCTCTTCATGGCGTTCGGCTCGGGCAAGGATGCTGCCATCGTGTTCAGCGGCGTTCCACTTGCGTTGACCGGTGGCGTGGTGGCTCTGTGGATGCGTGACATACCCCTGTCCATTTCTGCAGGCGTGGGGTTCATCGCGCTGTCGGGCGTCGCCGTGCTCAACGGCCTGGTCATGATCAGCTTCATCAAGAGCCTTAGGGAACAGGGCACTCCCCTGCACCAAGCGGTAACCGAAGGTGCACTGACCCGGCTGCGCCCCGTGCTGATGACGGCCCTGGTTGCCAGCCTGGGCTTCCTGCCAATGGCCCTAAACGTTGGGGCTGGCGCGGAAGTTCAGCGCCCGCTGGCGACGGTCGTTATCGGCGGAATCATCTCCTCCACGCTGCTGACCTTGCTGGTGTTGCCGGCGCTCTATCGCCTCATCCACCGCGAAGGGGATGAGCGGAAGGAGGACGCAGCGTGAACCCGTCCATCTCAACCCCTCCCAGGAACATGCAGTTGACCATTTCCAAACGAACCCAAGCGTGGCTCTACCTGCTTGCAGCCATCCTTCTGCCTTGCGTTGCTTGGGCGCATGGCGTCAGTGAAGGCGACCAGGCCTTCCTGGAAGACAGTACCGGCCTGCAGCTCATCGCGTTCACGTACCTCGGCGCCAAGCACATGGTGACTGGATACGACCACCTCCTGTTTCTGTTCGGGGTGATCTTCTTCCTGTACCGGATGCGTGATGTCAGCATCTACGTGACGTTGTTCGCGATCGGCCACAGCACCACCTTGCTGCTAGGTGTCCTGGGCGGATTGCATGTGAATGCGTACCTGGTCGACGCAATCATTGGCCTGTCGGTTGTCTACAAGGCGCTGGACAACATGGGCGCGTTCAAGCGCTGGTTTGGGGTACAGCCCAACACCAAAGCCGCCGTGCTGATCTTTGGCTTCTTCCATGGCTTTGGTCTAGCGACAAAGCTGCAGGATTTCTCGCTCTCACCTGACGGGCTTGTCCCAAACATGCTCGCCTTCAACGTGGGGGTCGAGATCGGACAGCTGCTCGCGCTCGCAGGCATCTTGATCGTGATGGGCTTCTGGCGCCGCTTGCCGTCATTCCATCGACAGGCGTACAGCATCAACACCGCCCTTATGTGCGCCGGCTTCGTGCTTGTTGGCATGCAGCTCACCGGCTACTTCGTTTCCTGAATCTACAGAGGTACTCATGTCCATCACGCTTTCCAATCAGCTGCCCAGCACTCGCAAGCTGCTGAAATCCACCGCCCTGGCCGCTGCCGTTGCAGGGGTGATTCTGCTCACCACCGTGCTTCCCGCGGAGTACGGAATCGACCCTACGGGCGTAGGTAAGGTTCTGGGTCTGGACGCCCTAGCCTCCACTGACCAGGTAGAGGCCGTAGCTCCCCCAGTTCCGGCATCTGCTGGCAGCGCCGAAGCCGTCTCGGCGCTGTTCGAGAAGGCCAAGGTTGCCTTCGGGAGCAATGGCAAGCAGGCCTTCGAACCCGCCGCTGTCTCTCTCGCCAGCACTCCTTTACGGCAGGACTCACTGACGATCGAGCTTGCCCCTGGTAAGGGCCAGGAGGTGAAGGCCCATATGGCTCAGGGCGCTGGGATGGTTTTCAGCTGGAAGGCCACGTCTGATGTTGCCGTGGACATGCACGGCGAGCGTCCCGACGTGAAGGGCCCCTGGACCAGCTACGCCGTTGAAGGCGCCCAGCGTCAGGCCGAGGGAACGTTCATTGCTCCCTTTGAAGGTACCCATGGGTGGTACTGGCAGAACCGCGGCAGCACCCCCGTGATCATCGAGGTGCAAATTACCGGCTACCAAGCCGACCTCTACCAGCCGTGACACCCGGCATAACGCCGAAATCAACCTAGGAGAAGCAACATGAAGAATCGTTTTGCCCTCATCAGCGTCCTTTTCGCTTCCATTGCAGCGTCCGCATCGGCCTTCGCACATGATCCGGCGCTTCATGCCGAGTCGGAAGTGAAGGAGGCGCCTAAGGCAAAGCCTGCTACGTGTGAACAGCTGGCTGACCGGACGAAGTTCAAGGTGGATCTTGCCGATCCTCAGACCAAGGCGCTGAAGGACAGGTGCGACGCTCAGGCGCAGTCGGCTGCGAAGAAGAAGTAATTGATTGCGGCGAATGGTCCGGCTTGGGTGAAGTCGGACCATTCGTCTTTACCCTTGAGCCAAGCGAATAGTGCCAGCGTCGTCCTACAAATAGACCTCGGTTAGACCCTCATTCTTCCAACAGGCTCGCTCTCGAATGCTAGCGTTTGACCGGAGGATTGCGATTAGAGCCGCACTCGGGCTTACATTCTCCAAACCCGAGTGCGGCAAAGTTCATTTGCAATCATCGACGTGATCGAACGTGCTGAACCGAACGCAATCTCCTGACCTGATCAACCCGCCTTAGAAGCGCGCGGTCGCGCCCACAAAGAGCGTGCGTGCGCCGCCGTCGTAATTATTGCCTTCTTCAAGCGTGGAAACATCACCCAAGTTCAGTACGCCGACGCGCAAGGTCAGGTTTTCGTTCACATCGAGAGCGGTGACCAGATCCACCGTGGTGTATGCCTTGGCGAAGGTAGGTCTGGACGAAGACACAAGCTGCTTCCCGATGTGTTGCGCGCTGAGGTTAAGCGACCATGCATCGGACACGCTCCAGTTCAGCGAAGTGTTGGCGGTGATCTTCGGCACCACTAGCAGGCTGGCGCCGGTGGTGCGGTTCTTCGATTCCAACATGCGTGTGGCGTTGGTGGTCCAGCTCAGTCGCTCGTGCAGCGGCACGGTCACACTGGCTTCCACGCCTCGCGTGCGAGCCTTCTGGATGTTCTGCGCCACCGTCCACCAGAAGCCGTTTACGAAGCTAGTGTTCTGGCCTGGGATCTCGCGCAGCGGCACCTGTTCGATCTTGTCGTCGAAGTTGGTCAGGAAGTAGGTGGCCGATGCGGACCAGCCGTTCTGGTCGAAGCCCACGCCAAGCTCATAGTTGGTGCTGGTTTCCGGTTTCAGGTTCGGGTTACCGGCCATGTAGCAGCCGGTCGTGCCGTCGGCGTTGATCAGCCGGCTGTTCCAGCCTTCCGGGGTCAGGCTGCCGCAGCCGCGTCCCAGAGACTGGGTGGCCGCACCAGCGGTGCCCTGCTTAAGATTGGGCGCGCGGAACCCTTTGGAGACACCGCCGCGTACTGTCCATGCGTCTGCCGGGTGCCACACGCCGTAGATGCGCGGGCTCACGTTGTCGTCGTAGTTGTCGGTGTTGTCCCAGCGCACGCCCAGAGTCAGCACGAAGCGCTCGTGCAGGGTGATGTGGTCTTCGGCGAACAAGGCCCATGAGTCCGCTTCACTGGTCGGGCTGATGCGGCTGCTGCCGGTCCAAGTCACAGGTACGGTACCGATGGTGTCGCTGTTTTCCAGCTGCTCGCGCTTCCACTGACCACCCACGTTCAGGCTGTGCTCGAAGCCCCAATGGAAAGCGGTGGTGAAGGCAGTATCGAACACCGTTTCCTTCGAATGGTTGCCCACCGCACTGCCCTTGTCTTGGTAGTCGTTCCGCACAAGGGTGGTCTTGGAGGTGGTGGAGTCGCCGTAACGGCCATCATGGCCCAGCACGTAACCGGTCTGTACCAGCTTGGACAGACCCCAGGCATATACATCACCGCTGCCGGTGTTGCGCTGCACGCCGCGCGACCCTTCTATGGTCAGTGCGTGGTCATCGTTGAGGCGCCAGTGGAACTGCAGGTTGGCATTCTCCGCCTTGCTGCCCGGAGTCTGGCCCTCAAGGCGATCGGACTTGCGGTCGGTCACGTTGGCCCCGATGCGGATCCCCAGGTTGTCGGTCAGTGGGCCGCTGAAAAGGGCACCCATCTGCGTGGTATCACCGCGGGTGGATGAATCGGGCACGCTGTGGTTCAAGGTGACCGAGCCGCCCCAGTGGTCGGAAATCTTGCGGGTAATGATGTTGATCACGCCGCCCATCGCATCCGAACCGTATAGCGACGACATCGGGCCGCGCACCACTTCTATTCGTTCGATCATGTCCGGCGACAGCCAGTTCAGATCCTGCGGACCCAGGTCGTCGCGGTAGTTCACGCCGGAGGAGTTGCCCTGGCGGCGGCCGTCGATCAGGATCAGCGTGTACTGCTCGGGCAGTCCACGCAGGCGGATCTTCGACTGCGCTCCGGACAGTGCATAGCCACCGGTCACTCCAGGGACGGTACTCAGCAGCTGGCCGATGCTGGTGACCGGCTTACGCTCGATCTCCTCGCGGCTGATAACGCTAATGCTGGCTGGCGCATCCCTGATCCACTGCTGGGCACCGGTGGCGGTAACGACCAAGGTGTCCAACTGCTTGACGGAGGAGGCATGCGTCAAAGCTTCAGCGCTGGCATGCGAAGAAAGGGCCAGACCAATAGCAACTGTCAGCGTGGGAAGAGCAAGTCGTGACTTCAGGTATGTGTGCGACATCTCGGGGTAATCCGGTAACGGGCATTATTGCTGGGGAATGGCTGCCTCGCTTGATTCCGGAAAACGCCCATATCGGGTCGAGGGCTGGCTTGCGTCTTGAGGTCAGGTATCAAACTGTGGCCGACCGATGCTGTCTGGGCAGCACCTCAGCTGGACTGGCTCATGCTCCAAGTCGTCCATACGCCGGTCCGCAAGGTCCGCGGTTGCTGCAAGCAATAGACAATCTGCGAGGCTACATCCTGCGCGGCCATGAATTCGCTCAAACGGGGATCGTCGGCCGTGCGACCGTGACCCACGGCAAAAGATGTATGAGTACCTGCGGGGCAGATGGCACTCACGCGAATCCCATCTTTCCTTACTTCTCGGTCCAAGCCGCCCGCAAAAATGAGCTGGGCGGCCTTGGTACCTGCGTAGACGGCTTCGTCCGCCCCACTGCGATGAGCTGCGACGCTCGATACGATCAAAATATCCCCGCCACCAACGCTACGAAGATGAGGGAGGAAAGCACGTACCGTGAGGACCGTTCCGAGATAGTTGATTTCACACATTTCGATGACTTGATCATCGCTTGCGTCAGCGACTCCGCCGTAGTAGCCAACCCCGGCGTTGGCCACTACCGAATGTACGCTTCCAAAGTGATCAATGCCGCAAGATGCGAAGGCACCCACGCTATCCGGATCGCGCACATCCAGACGCATCCAGTAGGCGCGATCAGCGCCGAACTCATCCTGTAGCCGCTTGAAGTCACCTAAACGCCTGGATCCTCCAAGAACGCTTCCACCACTGCGTAAGATCATCTCCGCCGTTGCCAGTCCGATCCCCGAACCGGCGCCAGTAATGGCAACGCAGCGGTTTCTAAGGCTGTAACTTGCTTCTGTCAAGGTCTATCTCCTACGTTCGTTGGCGACCAGGTGTAGTTGAGTCATGAAAGGAGTTGGGGTCGTCTGTGACGCAAGTTAGGGGCGTGCAGCGCCACCTTCGGCCCCATACACCTGGCCGTTCGCATAACTGGCGTCGCTTGCCGCAAGTTGGACGAAGATTGAACCCAGCTCAGCAGGCTGACCTGCGCGTCCTAGCGGCTTGTCCCCCCCGAAGTTCGGAATCTTCTCGGATGCAGTCCCGCCACTGATCTGCAACGGAGTCCAGATAGGACCTGGAGCAACTCCGTTTACCCGAATCCCCTTAGGGCCAAGCTGCTTAGCCATCGAGCGAACGTAGCTAACCTGCGCACTCTTCGTCATCGCATAGTCGACCAGGTAGGGGGACGGATCGTAGCCCTGCTCAGACGTAGTAACGATGATGACGCTTCCAGGCGGAAGAGACACACGCAGTGCCTCTTGGGTCATCCATACCATTGCATTGATGTTGGTAAGGAAGGTGTTCTCGAGGTGTTCGTCGGTAATCTTTAGAATGTCCGGCTCCTGCTGCTGATACGCCGCGTTCAGCACCAAGGTGTCGATCGAGCCCAACGCCGATGCCGCCTTGCGCACAAGATCCAGGCAAAAGTCTTTGCTGCGAATATCACCAGGTAAAGCGTATGCCTGACGGCCGGTTGCGCGTATCAGCGCAATAACTTCACGCGCATCTTCCTCTTCTTCAGGCAAATAGTTGATGGCCACATCGGCACCCTCGCGGGCGTATGCAATGGCAGCGGCCCGACCGATTCCTGAGTCTCCTCCCGTAATCAGTGCCTTGCGGCCTTCAAGGCGCCGATTGCCTCGATAGGTTTTCTCACCGTGGTCCGGCAGCGGACGCATCTTCGACGCAAGCCCCGGCCAAGGCTGTTCTTGGCGCGGGTAGGGTGGCCGAGGATATGCCTGCCGAGGGTCGATCAGGCCGGCTCGCGGGCGGCCCTGACCCTGCGCCTCCGAGAGTACCGCAGCGGGCACAGCACCGAATGCCGAGGAAGCAGCAATTCCGCTGGCGATGGCCACACTGCTTCCCGCAATAAACTGTCTGCGGCCGATGACCGGCGTGGCTTCATCGTCGTGCTCAGGCAAATCACTATTCGAATTTGACATGTTCATCCCAGTTGATTGGTCACTCTGGCCCAAGCAAATTTGAGTACAGCGACCGTGGAGGAGACGCAACTTTACTGCGGCGAACATGCGCAAGTAGCAATTTTATTGCTGAAGTTCTTTCAATTCAGAAATGATCGAAAGCGTCGACGGCGCAGCTTCTTGCCATGCCATCCTCGGCGATAATGGGGAAGCATCTGCACTGCGTTCGATCCATAAATCATGCTTTGTGCGGCGGATCATTGGCACGTTTAGTAATCGATACCCGGGTGAAGTGTCTTGAAAGGTGATCTAGAGAGAATAAGCATTTCAGATCTAGCTGCGTTCATCGAGATCGCTCGGCATGGATCAATGCGCGCCGCCGCCCTCGAACTTGGCTTATCTGCCTCAGCTCTAAGTCACGCCTTAAAGCGGCTGGAAGATCGACTGGGTGTGCGTCTCGTTAATCGTACGACCCGTGCGCTTTCGATCACCGTTGAAGGACGCGAACTGGAACGCTATGCAGCCACTGGCCTAGATACAATTGGAGAGGGTCTAGCCGCGATTCGGGCTCGGAAGCAGTCAGAGATCCAGATGCTCAAGATCTCGCTATCACACGATGCGGCGCGCCTCCTACTCTGGCCAGTGCTGTGGAGCTTTCAGCAACGCTGGCCTAACGTCCATCTTGATCTAGTGATAGAAGAACGCCTGGTGGACTTAGTAGCGGAAGGCTTTGACGGCGGCATTCGATACGGTGACCGAGTGCCAGAGGGGATGGTTGGTCTGGAGCTTACACATCCGCTTAAGTGGGTGGTCGTGGCAGCGCCCAGCTATCTGCAACATGCTGGGAGACCTGAGAATCCAAGCGATCTGCGGCGGCATGTTTGTATTGAGAACAGAATCGGCGACGGCTCAATCTATCGCTGGGAACTTGGCGACGGTGATCGTATGGTCAAGGTAATTCCCAGCGGAATGCTGAGGGTGAGCAGCACCGACTCTCTGCTCGCTGCAACGTTGCAGGGATTGGGGTTGGCATACTGTCTGGAACTCAGAGTGCAGGACGAAATCTCGTCCGGCGCACTTGAAGTTGTGATGCCAGACTGGGCATCAATGGGCGCACCATTCATGCTGTACTACCCCACTCGTCGCCAATCCCTGCCCGGCCTCAAGGGGCTAGCGGAGGTAATTCGGACACAGATGATCGATGCATGCTAAAACATGCTCCAAACTATGGAGTTGGGATCGACATGAATGGTCTGCCAACGTACTCCATCACCAGTTCGATACCGGAGTGCTCTCCAGACTCTCCCTCTGGATCACATATGTAGGTTGCTGTGAGGCAATGAGAGCGCTTCTTGCCACCGGCATCAGACAGAGCCAGTCCGGAGGACTCCGAGAATGGATGCCCTGGACTCGCTAGTTCCATAAGCACCTCGTCCATATGAGTGGGTATCGGAATGCAGTCCCTTCATATGGAAGCGTTCAATTGCCAACCACTGTTGAGGCGCTGAAGTTGCGGTCCTCCGCTGTGGTTGGCTTTAACATTCCTAAACGCGGATGAGACCAAAAACCCTACCTTCAATACTGCCACATCAGCACGAGTTCGAAGCCGAATTTACTGAAGAATGATTGGCACTGCCACGACGAGGCGTTGAGCGGGCTCGGACAGATCTCACCTCTTGGACCATCAGACTGAATCCGCACAAACTTCAAAAGAAGAACTTAATTGGACGCTGCGATTGGCCAATTCCATCTGATTTGAACCTACACTCTGTTCGAGAGCATTCAGAGGGAGTTGCAATGCAGTTCATCGTCGACGGGCCAGACATCCCAGAAGCACTTCTACAGGCACACGAAGAAGGACGAGTAGTCTTCTTCTGCGGCGCCGGAGTCTCCTACCCGTCAGGACTACCTGGTTTCAAAGGACTGGTTGAGCAAATCTATGCGTCGAATGGGACATCATTCACGGACATCGAGCGTGCCGCCTTCGATCATTCAAAGTTCGACGCGACTCTCGATCTACTTGAAAGGCGACTGCCTGGGCAGCGATTGGCGGTTCGGCGCGCCCTAGCGAAATCGTTGAGACCCAAGCTTCGTCGGAAGGGAGCAATTGACACCCAAGCAGCGCTTCTTCGGTTAGCACGAAGCCGGGATGGCGCGTTGCGGTTGGTGACTACCAACTTCGATCGAACCTTCCACGCGGCGGCGAAGCGCATGGGCCAACCATTTCCGGCCTATCCCGCTCCAATGCTGCCGATCCCTAAGAGCAGCCGCTGGGATGGGCTTGTCTTTCTGCATGGCCTGCTTCCGGAGAGTGAGGATGATGCAGCACTCCATCGACTAGTGGCCACCAGTGGTGACTTCGGCTTGGCTTACTTGACCGAACGCTGGGCCGCGCGGTTCGTCAGCGAACTTTTTCGCAACTATGTCGTTTGCTTCATTGGATACAGCATTGACGATCCGGTCCTCCGGTACATGATGGACGCATTAGCAGCAGATCGAATGCTCGGTGAGGTTACCCCGCAGGCGTGGGCGTTCGGAGATTGCGAAGCCGGGAAAGAGCATCTGAAGACTATTGAATGGGAAGCTAAGGGCGTTAGACCTATCCTCTACAGGGTTCAGCCTGCTACCCATGACCACTCTGCGTTGCACGACACAATCAGGACTTGGGCAGATGTCTATCGCGATGGAGTTCAAGGTAAAGAGGCCATTGTTGCGAAGCACGCCATGGCCCAACCTCAGGACAGCACGCTCCAGGACGATTTTGTTGGACGAATGCTGTGGGCTCTTTCAGACAAGTCAGGCCTCCCCGCGAAGCGCTTCGCGGAGTTCAATCCAGTTCCCCCGCTTGAGTGGCTCCTCGAGGCATTTTCCCATGAGCGATTCTTGCAGAGGGATCTAGCCCGCTTTGGCTTCTCCTCGGTTAAGGAGGAGGATGCAGAACTCAGATTCAGCTTGGTTCGTAGGCCTGCGCCTTATGATCACGCTCCTCCTATGACACTGGCGTCTTCTGGAAGTATGGCCAGCCGATGGGATGGATTGATGTTCCAGCTCGCACGCTGGCTTGTGCGTCATCTGGACGATCCACGATTGATCATATGGATTGCAGAGCGTGGCGGGCAGATGGATAGTCGCTGGATCTCTCTAGTCGACTCCGAACTTGAGCGTCTGGCCACACTGGAACGGGATGGCAAAGTCTCGGAGCTGGATCTTATTCGCCTGGACGCCCCAAAGGGTGTGCCCGATCCAAAGATGCGAACTCTTTGGAGAATCGTGCTCGGTGGCCGACTCAAGACCCCACTGTCAGGGGGGCTGCTATATCGTTGGATCAAGCGTCTTAGACGTGAGGGACTGAACACGTCTCTTCGGATGGAACTTCGTAGCCTTCTCAGCCCAAAGATCACACTAAGGCGTCCATTTGTTTGGGACGGCGAAGTGGCCGATGGTGCAGACGAGACAGTGCGAATTAAGCAGTTGGTTGACTGGGACCTTGTGCTTGCGGAGGACAATGTACATGCGGTCCTCCAGGATCAGTCTAAGGGTGAGTGGGAGAAGGCACTCCCGCTCCTGCATTCGGACCTACAGCAACTGCTCTGTGACGCGCTGGGCCTTCTTCGAGATCTAGGAGAGGCAGATGACCTTGTCGATAGATCCTACTGGGACCTTCCATCAATCACGCCCCATTGGCAGAACCGGTCCTTCCGAGACTGGGTTAGCCTGATTGAACTGCTACGCGACGCTTGGTTAGCAGTTCGAGCTACGGATGAGTCGAGATCCACGCTCATGGCTCAGGCATGGTTCGAGATCCCGTATCCCACATTCAAGCGGCTGGCATTGTTTGCGGCCAGCCAGGACAATTGCATCGAGCAGGAGCAGTGGGTCGATTGGCTGCTACTGGATGAGGGGCGGTGGCTGTGGTCGCAGTGCACCGCACGCGAAGTGCTGAGGCTTCTTGTTCTCCAGGGGAGAATTCTAGACAACGCGTCTCAAGCACGCTTGGAGAATGTCATCTTGGCAGGACCTCCCCGCGAGATGTATCGCGATGATCTGGAGTCCGAACGCTGGGATCGCCTGGTTGCTCGCGCAGTATGGATTCGTCTAGCGAAGCTGGAGTCCTCGGGCCTACATCTTGGTGTGTCTGCAGCAAGGCGCCTAGCGGAGATATCCATCGCGCATCCTGAGTTGAGATTGGACCCTAACGAGAAGGACGAATTCTCACACTGGATGAGCGGCACCGGAGATCCGGATTTCGAGGACGGCAGAGAGGTCGATGTCGCCCCTCGCACTCGCAAGGAGCTAGTTGAATGGCTTGAATCGCCGAGGCCTGCCCATAGACCGTTCTATGAGGACACTTGGCGGGATGTCTGCCGTACTCGCTTCTTCCATAGCCTTGCCGCGCTCTGCGACCTCGCTCACCAAGACGTCTGGCCCGCAGTTCGATGGCGCGAGGCGCTTCAGGTTTGGTCGGACGATTCAATGGCAGCCCGCTCCTGGCAGTACGCATCGCCTTTGGTACTGCTAATGCCTGATGAAGTTCTGTCCGAGATCGCACCTGCAGTAGCGTGGTGGATGGAGGCCACTTCAAGAAGCGGCGCGAATCGCGAGAACCTCCTATTGACTCTCGCCGGTCGAGTGCTTGCGCTTCCGATCCCCTTGAGTAGTGGCATGACAAGGAACGGCGAGCCAATCGATAACCCTGTCTCGGAGGCGATTAATCACCCCATTGGGCATGCCACGCGCGCCTTGCTCAATCTATGGTTCAAGAGGGCGCCCAACGATGGAGACCTACTTCCCCCTGAACTTAAGGCGGCATTTTCCGCCATATGCGATGTTGAAGTAGATCGATTCCGCCATGGCAGGGTGTTGCTCGCATCTAGACTCATCGCCCTGTATCGCGTAGACCGGGCGTGGACCGAAGCGACGCTACTACCGCTCTTCGATTGGTCCAACCCTGTCGAAGCGAAAGCAGCCTGGGAAGGATTTCTTTGGTCACCGCGACTGTACCAGCCATTGATGGTGGCATTGAAGTCGCAGTTCCTATTGACGGCCGGTCACTACGCCGACCTTGGTGAACACCGAGGACAGTTCTCTGCTTTCCTAACGCACTCAGCCCTAGGGCAATTGGAAGGCTACTCTCGGGACGACTTTAGATCTGCATTGGGCAAGCTTCCACAGGATGGACTGGAGAAGTCCGCACAATCGCTCTCCCAAGCACTGGAGGCCGCAGGCGATCAACGCGAAGACTTCTGGAGAAATCGAGTCCAACCCTTCTGGCAGGAGATTTGGCCAAAATCGCGCAATCTAGCTACACCCAGCATTGCTGCCTCCTTAGCTCGACTCGCCATCGCGGCCCGGGTTGAGTTCCCTTCCGCATTGAAGGCGGTACGTGACTGGCTTCAGCCGGTAGCGAATTCGGACTACATCGTCCATCTTCTACTAGAATCTGGCCTTTGTAGCCAGTCGCCAACTGAGGCTTTAGATTTGCTGGGTGCCGTTGTTGGATCCCAACAATGGGCGCCTCTAGGACTGAATGAATGCCTAGCTCAAGTAAGGGCCGCCGCTCCCGACCTAGAGCGAAACAACCAGTTTCATCGACTTGAGGAGCTGGTGCGAACGCGCTCCTAAGAGTTCTGGCGGGGCATCATTCGAAGCTTGCGAGATGCCCTATTACGAACTCGCTTTTCTCCTTCTCCCGCTCTCGATTCCAACCACCCTTGAGCCCGCCTCGCGCTGCTTCTTGATCTGTGACTTCAGCTCAGAAATCTCCTTCTTCAAGGCGGCGATCTTTGCATCTCGCTGCACCACCTCGATCGAGTACATGTTCTTGAACTGCGCAGAAATACCGTCGTACCTCTCTTTCCATCCCAGCCTTTGTGAGTAGGACTTTCGTCTGGCGGCCTTCACGCTCGTAGGAACGTCCACTCGAAGTTTCGTGAGCCAGGCCTGCACCTCGAGCTTTGTGGTGCCGGCATGCTTCTCTCCGT
This sequence comes from Stenotrophomonas sp. YJH_SMC_19, assembly GCF_059367915.1. NCBI lineage: Bacteria > Pseudomonadati > Pseudomonadota > Gammaproteobacteria > Lysobacterales > Lysobacteraceae > Stenotrophomonas > Stenotrophomonas sp. YJH_SMC_19. The sequence continues at coordinate 9,539 of NZ_JCAFRI010000020.1, read as the reverse complement.
GCAGCGATACCGCTGTTACCTTTGCCCGCCGACACAGCTCTGCAACATTCAGCCGACCAGAGTTCCGTGGATACACTCCGTCGTTCTCCGATATCTCCCTGTCAATCTCGGCCATAGTTGATCGAAGGCGTGCAACGAACGCCTCCGTCCGCTCCTTTCCAAGCTCGGCAAGACTCTTCTTTTGTCTCATTTCAGAAGTACCACATTGGGTACGAGGCGCGTCAGCAAACTGCTCTTCGAGAAGTATTCGTCCACCTTCTTCCACCTGCCGAGCACGGACTTGATCTGCCCCCGGAACTGAGCAATGAGCATAACGTCATCATCCACGAAAGCGTGCTCTAGCAACTCAAGATTGTACTGAACTGTCTCGATGGCCTGAACAACGCTTCTGGACGCCTTATCCTCGTCGTCAGGGAGAATCAACTGATTCTCACATGCAGGATGACAGTAGTGTGGATTAGCCTGACCATGCCCCTTGTTGCAAAGGCCTCCATCGGTGAAGTTCGTACACACTATTCCTGGTGCGACAACTGCCCAAGAAGAGCCCTCAGCAGTCATCGCGCGGGCGAACTCCCTGATGTTCTGCGGATCAAGGGCGGACTTACCCAGCCGGCGCGCGAACAGCGCCACACGCCCCCGTAGCTTCTCTGCGCCGGCCCCCTGAACCTCATCAGCCTTATTGATCGCCTCCACTCCCTTTAGAATAAGCATCTCACGTACAACTTGCTGTACTTCGGAAAGAATTCCTGGATCCGAAAGTATGTAGCGCATGATTGTCATTTGTTCATCCCTGTGCCCAAAGACATCCATCAAAATCTTTGGCGCATGGACAAGCGCTAGAGCAACAATTCGAGCGAGGGTCTTTCGGAATCGATGCGGGTTCATACCACCATCGGTGAGCCAGCGCTCCAGGCCAAGTATCTCCACGAAGCTATTGAACACATGCGCAAGGCTCGGCACCTTATCTGGATATCTTGGGGAAACCCACAGGCCGTTCCCCTTTAGGCCGTGGTGCCGTCGAAAAATGTTCGCTAGGCGCTCTTGCTGCAGAATCGCTTGAATGGCAATTGACGGCGCTGGCGCTTCACTCTGCCTCCCTCCGGGATTCTCAAACTTCCAGGTTCTGAACTCGTAAACACTGGAACCACCTCGCTTGCCAAGCGAGCCGATCTGCATCGTTAGCAGTTCACCATGTCGGGGACCGCCAGAAAGAGCCACCGGAAAAGCGTGTGCACCCTGTAGAACCACTATCAGGCGCAAGGCCTGGGGTAACGTCCGAGGCGGCCATGCGACGGTTTTTCCACTTCGCCCGGATTTCATCGAAAATTGAAGCGGGGCATCCCTAAGCGGCTCCCCGTCAGGCCCCCGCCATTCCCATGACCGGATCACAGCATTGCTTACGCGAGCAGCTCGGCGACTGGGAGATGGCGAGGGACCGTCTTTCAGATCACGAGTAGTTTCAGTAGCGGCGAGTGCGGCCTCTACGGCATCCAACAAAGTAGGACCAACGACTTCGATCATCACCAGTGCCATCGAGCCTGCTTCAGAGACGAACTCATCTGAGTATGGCTGATGAGGTTTCGCTATGCTGACCGGGATTGTATGCTCAGGTTCACCCGTTCGATCTCGCGCAGCCTTCATTCCATGAACCGTTGGACGCATGGGCGCGGGGCCATCGGGAAGACACCCCAGTCGGTGGTAGTACTCAACCACCCCAAGGCAGTCAGAGTACTTCTGCGTCAGGCCAGCGCGTTCGACCAGGCTCCAGAGTCTCTTGGAGCTTGGACGTACATTTGTACGCTGGATCGCCCTCTTAAGATTGGCAATGAGCGTCCGGATCGTTGTGTATCTATACACCTTCCCGGTTTTGCCTGGAATTATCGCCATCGTGATCGCCAGCCTCATAAGCTCTCGAACTACGAAGGGTGAGTGCTTCCCCTTGCACGTCTTGCCCCTTCCAGAATAGAGCCTTAGATCGAGATCAGAGGTCCGTAGGCCAGACTGATGTTCGTCGTCAATACGAAGAACGCCCCAGTTGTCCCCCATTCCAACAAGCTTCTGAAGCTGCTTCAGCTTTGCCTCCGGCGCCAACCTCAGCTCATTCGGACTAATCGACAGTAGCGACACCTCCACGTCAGGAGCTAGGAGTTCATGGTTGCCTGCTACTAGAGACCGGTTGACCATTTTCATCAGTGCTGCCCTGCGAAGTAGATTGGCATGTGCTCACCGGAGGCTATCCTTGCCGCCCACTTATCAATGGCGAACTTCACTGCATCTGCTGGCCATTGAAGAACGGTTAGGCGAAGCCGCGCCAGGTCACTTGCATCTGATCCAGCATCGAACCGAACCATTCCTACGGAGGTCCGAACTGCCTCTAGCTCTGCCACACGCCGGCAGATGAAGTCCAGGCTGTCCGTGAACACAAAACAGTTGGGGCAGCCGCTGGAAGCACACCTATGCTGCTGGACGCATAGAGTGCATCCATCTCTCGGATTGCCTGGATCAATGACTGCTGGCGGGCTGTAAGGATCTGCACATCCGCTTCCGTCGTAGGTCTTATGACGGCGTGCTTGATTCAGCTTTTCGATCTCGGCTTCACTGACGTCCAACTTTGCGAGCTTCGCCCTCGTCAAGGCTACGTCGAACACACGATTGACCCGAAGCTGGGAGAACAAGTCATCAATCACTTCGGACACAAGCGAGAAGGATTCCTCAAAAGAAGATCTTCGGTAGCCATAGTGCCTAGTGGTCATGAGGTTCTTGTGACCAAGTAGTACCATCATTACCCAGTTCGAGTATTGAGAATCCTTGAAGATCGCAGCCGCGGCGACATCTCTGAACTGTCCAATTGACATGGTCTCGGAAGCTGTACGGGTGCCGTCATCGAGTTGCTCTATCAGAGAGGCGAGCCAGTTGTTTGCAGTTCGAGTTGTGCGGGGATTTACTACATACACCCCTTGTCGCCGTCCGCGCACTGTTACGCCCACCCATGGACTACGAGCGACAACGTCTGGGAGAGGGCACAGGCGCGGGTTTCTTTCGATATGGCCTCGAAGCCCTTCTGTCCGCTTCAGAAGAAGCTCAACTAACGAATGACAGCCCGTCGCATCGCCTACCCGTGACACAGTCCATTGCGCGGTCCCTTTGGCCCGGTCCTTAGGCGCATAGATCCATGCATGCTGCTCATCATAGACTGCCGTCCAGTCGCTCAAGTTCATGGATGCTGCGGTTGCGGGGTTCCAGGCGCTCCGCGCTACAAAGAGCAGGAAGAAAATTGAGACATCTGCGCTAGTAGGATAGGTTCCGGCAACCAGATCGTGCCAGCCGACCTCGCTTCCTGATCGTTCGTGGTCATCGGGGTAGTGCGCCCACCAGCTTGGGAGTCTTTTGATGCGCTTGCCGAAGATCGCCAACAACTGAGATCGCCGAGGCACTGGATTTCCCGTCAGCCTTATGAGCGCGCGATAGGTCGCGTGCGCATCCGCTTCCGTACATACGAAGTCGGGGGCATTCATGAACTCAGGATTCTCTCTGTACAACTCGATCAGATCGCGTCCTTGAGGAATGAGTCTGTCCGTTCTCCTCCACCGCTGTAGAACCTTCAGTGCCTCCGCTCGTAGCAGCCTAATGACGGCCAATCCGTGCTCTTCGGATGGGGTCTCGCGGCGATTCGAGGCTATCCTGAAAACTGGAAGTACTAGCTCTGGAAGTTCATGGTAGCTAATCGCGGTCTTTATAATCGCGCGGACGACGGCAGCTCTGCTGTCCATAGTGGCATCCCATGCACCCTCCGGACCCGGGCTTGTGTAGAGGGCAACGTGCCGGGATGTCAGATCGCGAAGTCTAACCACCCGTTTGAATGGAATTCCATTTGAGGCCATGTATCCCTCAAGTGCATCGAGGAATCTCCAGAAGGACACCAGTGCCCCCCTTCTTGCAGCTGCACCGTCTGATGCGATGCCTTCAATACTCGCGCTCAGCGTAGGCCATAGATCGCGCAGCAGCTCCGGCCTACCAGTGAATCCCCCCTTCCAGGAATGCCTGACTGCGGCAATGGGCGGGGCATCACTTGCACCAGTCGCCAGAATCGAGAAGTCATAGATCTTCCCCGTGCTAATGAGGTCCGGATGTGTACAGGGCACCACCCATTTCCCAGGCATTCCCCCTGTATCTTCACGCGCTCTCACGTCAATGCCTCGTCGATGATCGCATTCCAACGAATTGCTGGATGCCCTCGATCACGACCAATTTTGGCTACCGCAGCGCGCAAGTATTGCATCGTCGTGCGCTCATCAACGTGCCCCATAAGCGGACTGAGAAGCATCTTTACCTGTCCGGCCATGAGCCCATGCAACCAACCGAAGTCAGCACCACTCAGCTCTGAGTTGCCTGCGAGGGCCAACTGCGCCCGCGTCAGGGCGCAGATCTTCTCCACCGCAAAATGGTGCCTTCCTGTATGAGGGTGCCATCCTTTGGGACAATGCCGATCGGAAGTCCAAATCCGGCGAAGCATCTCATTGCTCACAGGTCGGTTCACACCTTCTCCAAGCCACAGACGATCTGTCCGCTTGGTGTGTTTCCTATCACCAATGTGATATCTCGTCAGCTGGGTCGGTCGAATCACCGAAATGTAGTGCCAGATCCTTTCGGCAAGATCTAGTGGCACAAATACCGTACGCCATCTTGTGCCAAGGTCTGACCCAGGACTGACCTTGCCTCCCTTAGTGCCATACTTGAGCACTAGCGGAACCTCACCAGCCAATATCCAGTCGGGTTGCCAGTTGGTTCTCTCGCTCGTTCTTTTTGCTGGAAAACAGGTGACCCGTAGTTGATTGGCTTCCGAGATCCTGAGGCCAGAACGGATGATCAGCTCGAAGATCAGAATTTTTACGGGCGCACGCACCGAAATCGACTTCAACCACATCTCAACCTCCCTGTCAGGAGGGAGGATGATCGGAGCTTCCGGCGCAGTTAGAGACCCGATCCGCACAGTCTTTGAGCGCAGTGTTCCGCTTTGCGAGCTTGTGGGCGATATGTAGGTGTATGCAACTTTTCTTACAGGTATCTGCATGGGCAGGCGATAGCCGCGCTCGCTGGCCCAGGTCAGAAATAGACACGCCTCATTGACGTAGAGGTTAACTGTAGCGGGATCCAACTGCCTCCCACTCGGGGAGCCGTCTCCACTCAGGAGTGCCGGCTGATACTGATGAAGGATATTCTCGTTGTAGGAAATTTCTCGCCAATCAGTGGCTTGGTCTATGCACCATTCGAGAAAAATAGAAAGCCTTGCGGCCATGTTTCTTCGCGAGCGCAAGGTTGGGATGGGCCCGTAAAAGAGCTCACTCTCAGCTTTTGCTTTTGATCGGTCGCGAGGAAGTTGCCATTCCCCGTTGCTGCGCTCATCGAGGTAGCGGTTGGCTTCAATTGGGTATGAGCCATCGTCACCGATCAGAATCGGTACATGCTGCAACTTAGGCGCGTGTGCAAAGGCTCCCTCAGGGGGCATAACCACTTGCATCGGATTGACTCCGAGCTGACCTGCAGCGGACGGTACGCCCGCTGTTCGCCAAGGTCAATAGGCCACTTAAGCCTTTGAAGGGGTTGAACTTACGTACTTCTCGCGGCGGATCTGCGGGTTGCCCAGGCCGGCGGCCTTCAGCAGCTCGGCACAGGCATCGACCATGTCCGGGTTGCCGCACAGGTAGGCGATGTCGGTGGCCGGGTCCGGCGTGAAGCCGGCCAGCGCCTGCTGCACGTAGCCGTGCTGTACGTCCGGGTGCGGATCAGCCGGGAGTTCACGCGACAGGCACGGAACATAACGGAAGTTCGGGTGCTTTTCGGCGAAGCTGTAAAAATCTTCGCTGTACAGCAGTTCGCCCGGGCTGCGCGCGCCCTGCAACAGCACGATCTGCACACCGCGTTCGGCCATGGCCTTTTCCAGCAGCGGCAGCATCGAGCGGTACGGGGTAACGCCGGTACCGGTGGCGATCAGCAGGTAACGGGCGTTGTGGTCACCGGGATTCAGGCAGAACCGGCCATAGGGGCCGGACGCACTGATCTGGCCGCCCTGCTCCAGTGCCTCGAACAGGGCCGTGGCGGCGCCACCGGGCACGAAACTGACGGCGATATCCACCGCCTCGCCTGGGCCCAGCGCGTGGTCGTGGATGGTCGCCAGCGAGTAGCTGCGCTTGGTTTCGGTGCCGTCGGCGTAGCTGAAATGGACCTGGATGAACTGGCCGGGCTGGAAATCCAGCGGCTGCCCATCGTCACGCACGAACTGGTAGTGGCCGACGGTCGGGGCCAGCATGCGGCAGCCGACCAGCTTGAGGGGGAATTGAACAGGCACGACTTTTCGGGACAGTGTGTAGCCGGGGCAAGCCCTCGGGGTCTTCTATAATAGCCCCTCCCCGCCCCTCTCCAGCGCCAGCCCATGGGCGCGAAGGCTTCGAGCTTGGCATCCCAGAACGATACGGCGCCCGCCCTGCGCGTGCGCGACCTGCGCAAGACCTACGACAACGGCACCCAGGCCCTGAAGGGGGTTTCCCTGGAAGTGGCCCCGGGCGACTTCTTCGCCCTGCTCGGCCCCAATGGCGCCGGCAAGTCGACCCTGATCGGCATCATCAGCTCCCTGGTCAACCTCAGCGAGGGCCAGGTGGAAGTGTTCGGCAGCGACCTGGTGCGCAACCGCAGCGCCACCATGCGCCTGATCGGGCTGGTGCCTCAGGAAATCAACTTCAACCTGTTCGAGAAGCCCTTCGACATCCTGGTGAACTACGCCGGCTTCTATGGCGTACCGCGCGAGGAAGCCGAGCAGCGCGCCGAAGAGGAACTGAAGCGCGCGCACCTGTGGGAAAAGGCACAGGTAATGAGCCGCACGCTGTCCGGCGGCATGAAGCGCCGGCTGATGATCGCCCGCGCGATGATGACCCGCCCGCGCCTGCTGATCCTGGACGAGCCGACCGCCGGCGTGGACATCGAGATCCGCCGCGACATGTGGCGCGTGCTGAAGGAGATCAATGCCGCAGGCACCACGATCATCCTTACCACGCACTACCTGGAAGAAGCCGAGTACCTGTGCCGCCACCTGGCGATCATCAACCATGGCCAGATCGTCGAGCAGGGGCCGATGCGCACCCTGCTGGCCAAGCTGGACGTGGAGGGCTTCCTGCTGGACATCGACGGTGACCTGCCGGCACAGCTGCCGGTGATCGAAGGTGCGACGCTGACCGCGCCGGACCCGCACACGCTGGACATCGACATGCCGCGCGCAATGGACCTCAACCGCGTGTTCGCCACGCTCAACGAGGCCGGTATCCGCGTGCGTTCGATGCGTACCAAGAGCAACCGCCTGGAGGAGCTGTTCGTGCGCCTCACCGGCAACCTGGAGAAGCCTGCATGAGCACCACCGAGCTGACCGACGGCCAGCGCAACCGCATCGCGCTGATGACCATCGTGCGCCGCGAAGTCGCCCGCATCATGCGCATCTGGGGCCAGACCCTGGTGCCGCCGGCGATCACCATGACCCTGTACTTCCTGATCTTCGGCAACCTGATCGGGTCGCGCGTGGGTGACATGGGCGGCTACACCTACATGCAGTTCATCGTGCCGGGCCTGGTGATGATGAGCGTGATCCAGAACAGCTACGGCAACATCAGTTCCTCGTTCTTTGGCGCCAAGTTCGGCCGCCACGTGGAAGAACTGCTGGTCAGCCCGATGCCGAACTGGGTGATCCTGTGGGGCTACGTGGCCGGCGCCGTGCTGCGCGGCCTGATGGTGGGCGTGATCGTGCTGATCATCGCGATGTTCTTCACCCCGGTGCGCATCCCGCACCCGCTGGTGATGCTGACCACGGTGATCCTGGGCGCGACGATCTTCTCGCTGGCCGGCTTCATCAACGCGGTGTATGCGAAGAAGTTCGATGACGTGGCGATCGTGCCGACCTTCATCCTGACCCCGCTGACCTACCTGGGTGGCGTGTTCTATTCGGTGAAGCTGCTGCCGGGCTGGGCCGAAGCGGCCACGCACGCCAACCCGATCTTCTACATGGTCAACGCGTTCCGCTATGGCCTGCTGGGCAGCAGCGATGTACCGCTGCCGGTGGCCTACGGCCTGATGATCGGTTTCGTGGTGGTGCTGACGGCGTTGGCGCTGTGGCTGCTGCGTCGCGGCGTGGGCATGCGCAGCTGAGTTTTGCCTGCAGGGCCTGCGGCCCTGCACCCGCCGAATCAACGGCAACGGCAACGGCAACGGCAAAAGCAACGGCAAAAGCTGACTATCCGGGGGATGTCGGGGTGGGTCCGGTTGCGGGGGACGCCGTGAATCCGTCCATGGAGGCTTGGCCGCGGCATCCATGCCGCGGACACCCCCGCAACCGGACCCACCCCGCCTTCGACAGATTGCCGCTGCTGTTGGTGGGTGTCGACCTTGGTCGACACGATGGATCCACGCCATGCGTGGATGGAGCGTTCACGGTAAGGCCGACGCCCGGATCTTTTCGTTCGGGATTGCGGCTAGGCTGTGGCGATGAAGATCACTTCCATTCCATTGGACAAGGCCGTGTCGGACGGCCCCATCGATGCCTTCAGCCATGCGTTGCTGGGCGATTCGCCCACGCTGGATGAGGTGCTGGAATACCTGGCCTCGCGGCACGCGGCTGATCCCCGGTATCGCTACCTGTGCACGCTCGATGATGTCGGCCAATGCCGCTACACCAGCATGCATGCGTCCGACGACGCGCGCATCGCGCTGTACGAGGACGAAGATCCGGAAACCCCCGAAGACGCATTGGCGGCACGCGAGCGGTTGCTGGCGCATGTGGTCGCGCAGCTCGAGCATTCCTCTCATCGGCTGGAATGGAGCGCGCTGGCGGGCACGCTGATGTGCAGCAACAAGGACGTCGAGGCCCTGGTCGCCGCCAATGCAACGCCGGACCTGATCGTCGACGAGGTGGTCTGCTTACAGCAGGTGCCGGTGGACCGCGATGACCTGCTGATTGCCGCCCTGCCCAACGGTTACTTCAGCGCGGACTGGGACATCTTCCAGAATCACGCCCTGATCCGGCACCTGCAGGAGCACCATGGCTACCGCTTGTTCGGACTCGGCGCATCGTGGCTCGGCTTCCAGCGCGACAGCGCGCCGTCGCCTGCACAGGCAAATGCGTTGGTCGCGGACCTGCAGCGCGTCTACGCGGCCGGAACGCATGACACGTGGTCAAAACTGGCTGCAACCCTGGCCACCCGCACCACACTGCTGTTGGGCTACACCGAAGACTTCAGCGAACAACTGCCCTGAGCACCGCTCTACACGAGCGAGCGCAGCGAGCGACCCGCCTCCGCTCCTGATCTGTTTTCCGTGGTGGCCGCACCCGGAAACTGTCAGGGGTCGTGTGCGATGGGCTCGCGGGGGTATCTGATCTGGCCCCCCGTCAGCGGACGCCAAGAAGCGATACTTTGATCGCACTTGGAGGTCCCTTATGTCCCGTATCACCCGCCGTAGCTACACCGATGAGTTCAAGCACCAAGCCGTGGAGTTGGCCGAGT
>NZ_JCAFRI010000019.1:0-95681 GCF_059367915.1 Stenotrophomonas sp. YJH_SMC_19 | reverse complement strand
GCTTGCTTTAAAACAATTAATAGTTGCTTGATCAAACGTCTGCAAGATGGACAATCATCCTTCCTGCAGGCGCCTTCACAAGATACCTGCGCATACTTTCAAAGATCGAGGGAAGTGGCCTCAGCGCCGTTCCCGTGTGCTGCGAAGTTTCCTTCGTAGCGAGCCGCCCATTATAGCCGGCTTTTCCGCTTCGTCAACACCTTTTTTCAAGGCCGCCTCACCGGGGTGGACGTTGTTGCCGATGCTGCTTCGGCGTTGGACCCGAAGGCCTTTCGTCGTTGCGAGCCGCCTATTATGCCGGACTTTTCGAGTCCGTCAACACCTTCGTTCGATCATCTCGTTCGTCGGTGGTGGCGTTGCTGTTTGCGTGCCGTTTCCGAAGAAGCGGTGCGCTGCAGCAAGGGAGCGAATTCTAGAGATCCTGCAGATTTCGTCAAGCATTTTTTTGCAGGGTGATGACAGAACCAAGGCAACGTCACGCATGGCATACGCTCGAAGATCACTGTGGCGTTGACCGCGCGTTGCGCGGTCAACGCCACAAGGGCTATCAATGCACGGATGCACAGTGGAGAGACGGCAATGAACATGCAGGTGCCGCAAGCGTGGTGGCGCGACCTTTCAGTACCGGCCCTCGTTGCCGGCTTCATTACTGTGCTGGTCGGCTTCGCCAGTTCGGCCGTCATCGTGTTCCAGGCTGCACAAGCTGTCGGTGCCAATCAGGCGCAGATCGCTTCATGGATGTGGGCACTGGGACTGGGCATGGGTGTCACCTGCATCGGGCTGTCACTGCGCTATCGGGTACCGGTGGTGACCGCATGGTCGACACCGGGCGCGGCGATGCTGGTGGTCGGTGCCGGCGGCGCATCTCTTTCCGAGGCCACCGGTGCATTCCTGCTCGCTGCGGTTCTGGGCATGCTGGCTGGCTTCTCCGGCATCTTCGCCCGGTTGATGCAACGGGTGCCGATGGCGCTGGCCGCCGGCATGCTGGCCGGGGTGCTGCTGCGCTTCGGTCTGGACGTGTTCGTGGCCATGAACACCCAGCTGGTACTGGCGCTGGCCATGTTCGCCACGTGGCTGGCCGGACGCCGCCTGTTCCCGCGCTATGCGGTCATCGCCACCCTGCTGGTCGGCATCGCGGTTGCGGCCAGCCGTGGCCTGCTGCGCGCACAGCAGATGCAGCTGCAACTGGCGGTACCGCAATGGGTGACCCCATCCCTGTCTTGGACCGCGGTGGCCGGCATCGCCCTGCCCCTGTTCGTGGTCACCATGGCCTCGCAGAACATTCCGGGCGTGGCGGTGATGCGGGCATCCGGCTACGACGCCCCGGTGTCGCCGCTGATCGGCTGGATCGGTGTGGTCAATACACTACTGGCGCCGTTCGGTGCGTACGCGCTGAACCTGGCGGCAATCACCGCCGCGATCTGCATGGGCCGTGATGCACATGAGGACCCGGCACGACGCTATACCGCCGCCATGGCGGCAGGTGCCTTCTACATCGTCATCGGACTGTTCGGTGCCACCGTGGCCGCACTGTTCGCTGCCTTCCCCAAGGAGCTGGTGGCCTGCGTGGCCGGTATCGCGCTGTTCGGCACCATCGCCAACAGCCTGGCCAGTGCGCTGGCGGTAGAGCGGGACCGCGAGGCGGCACTGGTCACCTTCCTGGTCACCGCCTCGGGCGTCTCACTGGCCGGCATCGGCTCGGCGTTCTGGGGCCTGGTGGCCGGTGCGCTGTGCCTGCTGGTGCTGCGGCCCCGTCAGGACCGCTGACCCACCCTACCCGGCCAATGCGGCGCCGACGATGCTCAGCGCCACCGCGATGACGATGGCGATCAGTGTGGCGACCACGCTGGTGCCGCCACGCGCGGTCAGCTCGCTGCGCAGCCGTGCATCATCGTCGCCGGTGACGGCACGGGCCTGGGCGATCAGGCGCTGGCAGTGCGCCAGGTACCAGTTGTTGCCAAAGATGCCGGTGGTGATGCTCAGCGCGAAGGTGATGACCAGCGACAGGCCATCCGGCACATCCAGCAAGGTCTCCACCACGCTGATCAGCAGCAGCAGGCCAGCCCACATCGCCGCCAGGCGGTACATCCTGCGGTACATCATCCAGATCAGGCCGAGCAGGAAGGCCGGCCAATGCCAGGTGCCACTGCCCGTGGCAATGCCCTGATCCAGCCGCCAGCGCTGGCGATAGATCGGGAAGTTGCCGCCGACCACGCTGGCGTACAAGGCCATCTCGCCCTCCAGCCCGGCAGCCGCAGCCCTGTCCGGTGCAGCGACCGGCGCACGATAGGGATCGGACGGGTCGCCGACATTCGGCGCGATGCCCTCAACCGCAGGGGCTGCGTCGATATCCAGGGCCGGAACCACCTCGACGGGGGTGGAAGCCTGCTCCAGTTCCGCCAACGGCCGCCATGAGGGCATGCCTTCGCACCAGAGCAGGGTGCGCGCCGTAACCGTCCCTTCCTGCTGCAGCTGGCGAAGACCGGCCAGATCCACCGGCCCACTGCTCTGCCTGCCATTGGCGTACCACCATTGTGCTTCCTGCATGTTTTTCCGTCCTTGCTACCTGCATCGACAAACTGAAATCGCTGCCCGCGCCTACAGCGCGGTACTGCCCAGGGTCTGCACCAGCTGATGGCGCGCACCCGGCGCAAGCGTAATCTGCTCCGGGCCTGCGTTCGCCACTTCCAGGCATACGTAATCGCGCCAGCCCTCGCCGACATCGGCCATCCTGGCTGCCGCCTCGGCACCCGGATTCCAGACCACCAGCGTCTGGCTGCCTTCGCTGCGGATCTCGATCCGCCGCTGCAGGACCGGATCGCGCAGTACATAGTGCCCCTTGGCACCGGTGTAGATGCGATCGCTGCGACCGGGATCACGCGGATCGCGCAATGACCACGGTCCCTGTTGCAGGCGCAGCTGTGCATAGTCCTCGTACTTGTCCAGGTACTGCAGGCCGTCAAGGCCCTCGACCTCGACCCGCTTGACATCGCCCACCCGGAAATAGCTGTGCAGGGCCTGGGTGAAGGTCACCGGCGAGGTTCCGGTGTTCTCGGTGACCAGCTGCTGACGCAGCTGGCGGCCGATGCGCAGCTGCATCTGCAGACGCAGGCCGCGATCGGCGCTGCGCGCAGGCGCCAACTGCAGCTCGACCTCGCCATCATCGCGCTGGCTGGCCTGCAGAAGCTCCCAGCGCGCGGTACGTACCAGGCCATGCGCCGGTACATCGGCGCTCTGGCCCTGGCGACCGAACCACGGCCAGCACACCGGGACGCCACCGCGGATGGGCGTGGGCAGCTCGGCGCGCGTGGGCGAAAGCCACAGCAGATCGGGCTGCCCATCAGGAATGAACGACAGCAGCTGGCCGCCGAACACGCTGACGACCGCCGTGGCGTTGGCGGTTCGCACCTGCCAGGCCTCCAGGCCGTGATACAGGCCGGTGCTGATGTCCGGATTCGACTGCATGCGATGACGCTCCTTGAAGACCGCGGCGATGATGTCGCGGTCAACGTGCCGCCGGCAAGGCTTTCTGCCCAGCGGGTGCGATGGCGGCCGCCTCTTCCTGCAGCGTGCGCAGGATGCGCTGGCCTGCGCGGCCATCCACCTCGCTCCAGCCCAGGCGCTGCTGTTCTACCTGGATCGCGCGGCGCGTGGCGGTACCGATCATGCCGTCGGCGGCACCGATATCGTGGCCGCGGGCCAGCAGCAGGGTCTGCAGCTGGCGGCGCTCATCGCGGCCCAGGCCCGGGTCATCGGTCGGCCAGGCGGTGGCCAACCCGTTGCCACCACGCAATTGGTCAGCCAGCGTCGCGATCGCCAGCGCATAGCTTTCGGCGGCGTTGTAGCTGTAGATCGCGTCGTAGTTGCGGAACACCAGCAATGCCGGGCCCTTGTTGCCGGCCGGCAGCAGCAGCGCGGCGCGCGCATCCGCCGGCAGGTTGGCTGGAGCCAACACGCTGCCATCCAGCGCAGTCACGCCCTGCGCACGCCAGTCGGCCAGGGCGCGACGCTGGGTGCGGCCGGCCTGGCTGGCGTTGAAGCCCGCAGGAACGCGGACTTCCATGCCCCACGGCTCGCCGCTGCGCCAGCCGGCGCGCTTGAGGTAGTTGGCGGTGGAGGCCAGTGCATCGGGAATGCTGCCGACCAGATCGCGGCGGCCATCGCCATCACCGTCCACGGCGATGCGTGCATAGGTGCTGGGCATGAACTGCGTATGCCCGAAGGCACCGGCCCAAGAGCCGGTGAGCCCCTGGGCCTGCAGGTCGCCGCGGTTGATCAGCTTGAGCAGCGCCAGCAGTTCACCGCGGAAGAAGGGTTGGCGACGGCCGGCGCAGGACAGCGTGGCCAATGACTGCAGCAGCGGGCGCTTGCCGAACACGCGGCCGTAGTCGCTCTCCACGCCCCAGACCGCGACGATAGTGGCCGGATCGACGCCGTACTGCGCCGACACGCGATCGAGCAGGTCGCGGTGCTGCTGCAGCAGGGCGCGGCCATCAGCCACGCGCTGGCGATCGACCAGCGCGGCCAGGTAGTCCCAGATCGGCGTGGTGAATTCCGGCTGCGCATCAAGCAGGCCGAGCACGCTGGGGTCCGGGGTGAGGCCGGCGGTGATCGCGTTGAAACGGTCGGGACTGATGCCTTGTGTCACAGCGGTGGCCTGCAGGCCCGACAGGCAGCGGCTGAACGCCGGATCGATGTCGCCGGCAGGAGCGGCGGGCGCTGTCGGCGCCGAGGCAAGAGCGGCCGCCAGGCCGAGCGTGGTCAGAATGGGCATGGCGTCCTCCGTGTTGCCGTTGCACGGCCATCTTAGGGGTAGCGGTGCTGCTGAACCTGAAGCGGTACCGGCTGGCCGTCCGCCCTAGATGGCACGCAACAGGCGCAGGCCATAGGCCGGGCCTTCAGCATCCCAGCGCTGCATGACCTGCAGGCCAGCCGGCTGCAGCAGCGCTTCGAAGCTCTCGTCGGTGTACTTATGGCTGTATTCGACGCGGATCGGTTCGTCGGCCTCGAAATGGAAGGTCCGGCCATCCAGATGGACGTCCTGTGCCCGCTGGCTGACCAGATCGGTCTCGATGCGCAGCCGCGCGACGCTGTAGCGGGCACGATGACGGAAGCCCTGCAGATCGAAGTCGCTGCCGACCTCGCGGTTGAGGCGGGCCAGCAGGTTCAGGGTGAATGCGGCGGTGACGCCCTGCGCATCGTTGTAGGCCGCCTCGATCAGCGCCGGGTCCTTGTGCAGGTCGATGCCGACCAGGGCCAGGCCATCACGCCCCATGGTCTGGCGCATCGCGCGCAGCAGCGCGACCGCGTCCTCGCCTTCAAAGTTGCCCAGCGTGGAACCGGGGAAGAACAGCAGCCGTCGCGCGGGTTCGCGTTCGGGCATGGGTACGGCGACGGGACGGGTAAAGTCGGCACAGACCGGCAGCATCTCCACCTCGGGCAGCGCCGGGGCCAGATGGTCGATGCTGGACAGCAGCGCGGCACGCGAGATTTCAATCGGCGTGTAGGCCACCGGGTCGTGCAGGGCGGCCAGCAGCAACGCGGTCTTGCGGCCACTGCCGCTGCCCAGTTCCACCACGTGCAGGTGCGGCCCGACGCTTCGGGCGATGTCCGGCAGTACCCGTGAAAGCAGGGCCAGCTCGGTGCGCGTGGGGTAGTACTCGGGGGTCTGCGTGATCTGCTCGAACAGGCGCGAGCCGCGCGCATCGTAGAAGTACTTGGACGGCAGCTGGCGCGGCGTGCGCGACAACCCGGCCACCACGTCGGTGAGGATCTGCTGGCGGCCGGGGGTGAGATCGGTCAGCGCCTGCAGTGCGTCGTGCACCGTACTCATGCGAGATCCCTGGCCAGGCGCAGCCCGGAGAACTGCCAACGCGCCGGGGGCATGAAGAAATTGCGGTAGCTGGCACGCACGTGGCCACGCGGCGTGGCGCAGCTGCCACCGCGCAGCACCCATTGCCCGCACATGAACTTGCCGTTGTATTCACCGAGGTTGCCGGCGAAAGGGCGGAAGCCCGGGTAGGCGCCATACGCACTGTGGGTCCATTCCCATACATCGCCGAACAGCTGACGCAGTCCACTGCCCCCTGCAGCCTGCGGGTGCAGCCGATCGTCATCGGCAAAATGACCGCGAGGCGGCAGCGTTGCGGCGGCAGCCTCCCACTCGAACTCGCTGGGCAGGCGCGCACCGGCCCAGCGGGCGCAGGCATCGGCCTCGTAGTAGCTGAGGTGGCAGACCGGCGCATGCGGATCCAGTTCGCGCCAACCGCCCAGGGTGTACTCGCGCTGCAGGGCGTCATCCCAGTACAGCGGGTGCTGCCAGCTCTCGGCTTCGCGCAGCGCCCAGCCTTCGCTGAGCCACCAGCGCGGTTCGCGGTAGCCGCCGGCGTCGATGAAAGCGCGGTACTCGGCATTGCTGACGGGACGCTCGGCCAGTGCGTGCGCGGGGAGCAGCACGCGATGCGCCGGCGATTCGTTGTCGTAGGCGAAGGCGGTGTGCTGCGGCCAGGCTGCGGCGCCGATGGTGACGATGCGCTCGGGCGACTCGATCCAGCCCTGCGCACTGGCAGGGCTGGTTGCAGGCTGCAGGTCCTCGCGGTAGGCCGGCTGCAACGGATTGCACCAGAACGCGTGCTTGATGTCGGTGAGCAGCAGTTCCTGGTGCTGCTGTTCGTGCTGCAGGCCCAACTGCAGGTGCTGCAGTGCCTGCTCATCAAGGTCGCCTGCCGCCAGCCGCGATTGCACCTGTGCATCGACCTGCTGGCGGTAGTCGCGCACCTGCTGCAGCGATGGCCGCGACAGCAGCCCACGCTGCGGCCGGGCATGCGCCGGGCCGAGGCTCTTGTAGTAGCTGTTGAACAGGTAGTCCCAGGCAGGGTCATGCGCCGGTGCAGGTGGGAAGCCGGCCAGCACGAAGCGTTCGAAGAACCAGGTGGTGTGGGCCAGGTGCCATTTGCTCGGGCTGGCATCGGCCATGCTCTGCAGCATGGCATCTTCGGCGCTGAGGGGGGCTGCCAGGTGCATGCTGCGGTTCCGCACACATGCGTACTGGCGGGCGAGATCGCGCTGCGGGGCAGCGACGGCGGTGGCTACGCTGTCCATCCGGGCAGCATCTGCGCAACAGGGTGAGTGCGATGTCATCGTTCGACGTCAACGCGTTCACATGCGTGACCATCCCGCATTCAAGAAGCCGGTGCGAACGCCGCTAACGGCAATGCTGCGGCCGCGTCGTCACCGCGCTGGAATTCCTGCTTGCCCCTGCATCCGCTCCGCCAGCCTGCGCATTACCTGTTCGTGCTGCCCGCCGTGCTGGTTGCCGTGGTGCTGTGGGCAGCACTGGGCAACGAAGACGTTGCCAGCCCGGCCCAACGCATCCTGCCCTGGCTGCTGGCCTGCCTCGGCGCCGGCCTTGCCCTGCTCTACCACCAGGTGCGTACGCTCTGCCTGCTGCTGGTGGTGGCGGTCATGTTCGCGCTGCTGCACCAGGACGTGGGCGGCTACCTGCACAGCGGCCACGTCACGTCGCTGACACCGCTGCGCTTCCATGCCATTTCGGCCTGGTTGCCCTTGCTGTTCGCGGGCCTGGCATTGTGGCCCGAGCGCGGGCGGCGCCGCCACGACCTGCTGTTGCGCTCCGTCGCCAGCGGCACGGCACTGCTGATCTTCCTGCTGCTGGCCACGCAGCAGCCGCGCGGCATGCACGATCTGCTGTCCAACCGCCACTGGAGCTGGATTCCGGCCGACTGGAACGCGCTGGCACAGCTGCCAGCGCTGCTGTTCCTTCTGGCAACCGCCGCGCTGGGCTGGCAGGCCTGGCGGCATCCGCGCCCATTGCACACGGCGATGCTGCTGGCCCTGCTGTGCCTGTGGTGGATGCTGCCACGGGTGTTCCTGCAGCCGGTGCTGCTGCCGGCACTGGCCAGCGCGGCCCTGCTGCTGATGCTGGGCGCGATGCTGCAGGAGTCCTTCCATATGGCCTTCCGCGATGAGCTGACCGGCCTGCCGGGGCGCCGCGCCTTCAATGAGACCCTGCAGCGGGCGCGCGGCACCTACAGCATCGCGATGGTGGACGTGGACCACTTCAAGTCGTTCAACGACACCCACGGCCACGACACCGGCGACGATGTGCTGCGCCTGGTGGCCTCGCGCCTGGACCGGGTGGGCGATGGTGGCCGGGCGTTCCGCTATGGCGGCGAGGAGTTCGCGGTGGTGTTCCTGGATCGTCCCGCAGCGGCCTGCGTGGATGCAGTCGAGGCGCTGCGGCAGACCATCGAGGACACCCGCATGCAGCTGCGCGACCGGAGCACGCGCAGCCGCGACGATGAAACCGGGCGCCGGCAGCGCGGACGCGGCGGAAGCGGGCAGACGGTGCAGGTGACGGTGAGCATCGGGCTGGCAGACAGCCGCGTGGATGAGCGGCCAGCGGCAGTGATCAAGGCCGCCGACCAGGCGCTGTACGCAGCCAAGGACGGTGGCCGCAACCAGGTCCGCGCGCATGCCGGCCAGCGCGTGCTGGCGGCACGCGGCGGCTGAGGCTCACACCGCGTCGAGGTAGTACCAGCGGCCGTCGACGCGCAGAAAGCGGCTGTGCTCGGCCATCTTCACCGCGCTGCCGCCGCCCACGCGGTAGCGGGCGGTGAAGCGCACTTCGGCGCTGTCGGCGCCGGTGACGGTGTGCTCGTGCACGGTCAGGCCCAGCCAATGCGTACGCTGGCCGGGCGCATCATCCAGCGACAACTCGGCCGGACGGGTATCCGGATGCCAGCTCTGGCGCAGATAGTCCGCCAGCCCCCGCACATAGGCGCTGTAACGCGATCGCATCAGGTGCTCGGCATCGGGGGCGGCCTCACCGGCATGGAAACGGCCACAGCAGGCGGCGTACTCGGCGGGAAGGCCGCAGGGGCAGGGATCGGTGGGTTTTCGGCTCATGCGGACATTGTCGCCGGGTTGTGCGGATGGATCCACGCGGGGCACCGGTCAACCAGTGCAGGACAGGCGTATGCTGTCGCGCCCCCATATCGATTGATCGCCGTGCTGGAACTGGTTCCCCCTGAGTTGTGGTGGCTGGTGGTCATCGCCTTCATCGCCGGGCTGGTCGATGCCGCCGTCGGTGGTGGTGGGCTGGTGCAGCTGCCTGGCCTGTTCACGGTGCTGCCGCAGCAGACGCCGGCGATGCTGTTTGGTACCAACAAGTTCAGTTCGATGTTCGGTACCGGTGCGGCTGCCTGGCGCTATGCGCGCAACGTGCGCTTCCCGTGGAAGCCGGTGTTGTTCGCGGCCGGCACGGCCTTCATCTTCTCCTTCGCCGGCGCCACCGCGGTAAGCCTGCTGCCCAAGGACGCGGTGCGCCCACTGGTGCTGGTGCTGCTGGTCGCGATGCTGGCCTACACACTGTGGAAGAAGGACTTCGGCGCGCTGCACCGTCCGCAGGAGATCGGCCGCCGCGAACTGGTGATCGCGCTGGCGATCGGTGCGGCGATCGGCTTCTACGACGGCTTCTTCGGGCCGGGCACCGGCAGCTTCCTGATCTTCCTGTTCGTGCGCTTCTTCGGGCTGGATTTCCTGCGCGCCTCGGCGGCGTCGAAGGTGGTGAACCTGGCGACGAATGTGGCGGCGATCTCGTTCTTCGTGCCGACCGGCAACATCCTGTGGCTGTTCGCGCTGCCGATGGCGGCGGCCAACATCATCGGCTCGGTGGTGGGCACGCGCCTGGCGCTGAAGGGCGGTACGCCGTTCATCCGCAAGCTGTTCGTGGGGCTAGTGGTGGTGCTGATCGCGCGGATGGCGTGGGATACGTTCCGCGCTGCGTGAACGCGGTTGCCGGCCAGCGGCCGGCACTACCGGGTCATGAACCCCGCCCATGGGTAGTGCCGGCCGCTGGCCGGCATCCCCATCCGATCAGGTCATGAACCCCGCCCATGGATAGTGCCGGCCGCTGGCCGGCATCCCCATCCGATCAGGTCATGAACCCCGCCCATGGGCAGTGCCGGCCGCTGGCCGGCATCCCCATCCGATCAGGTCATGAACCCCGCCCATGGGCAGTGCCGGCCGCTGGCCGGCATTCCCATCCGATCGGGTCATGAACCCCGCCCATGGGTAGTGCCGGCCGCTGGCCGGCATTCCCCTTCAATCGGCCAGGTCAGGCGTCGGCTTCTTCCGGTTCGTTGGCCTGCTGGCGGCTGCGCTCGGGCAGCTTCAGGCGCTTGCCTTCCTCGTCATACTCGATCAGCAGCACGCCGGAGTCGTGGCGGCCGCTGATTTCGACGAAGCAGGCGCCGCCGATGAACGGTTCCAGTGTCATCACCGACTTCAGCGGGGTGGCAACCACCATCTGGAAGCCGAAGTTGTCGAAGATGTTCATCGCCAGCGCGGTGAACTCGTTGTCGGCCTTGTCGAAGGCTTCGTCGAGCACCACTGCGGCGTAGCTGGGCAGCTGGCTGTCGGCACCGCCGAGCTGGTAGCGCAGTGCCGCGGCCAGGCAGGTGGTAGCCAGTTTCTGGCGCTGGCCACCGGACTTGCCGGCGCCGCTGCGGTAGATCTCGACCTGCTGGCGCGTTTCCGCATCCAGCTCGACGCCGATGAACTCCACGTGCATGCGCACGTCCAGCACCAGCTCCCGCCAACGCTTGTCCTCGCCTTCCTGCGAGCCCAGGCGGTTGACCAGCTGGCGCAGCACGGTGAACTGCGATTCGGCCAGCTCGCGCTGCTCGGTCTGCTGCTGCGACAGCACTTCGCGCAGCTGCAGCTGGAACTCGCCCACTTCCGGCAGACGACGGTCGCTCAGTTCGATGGTCAGCAACGTACCGCGGTTGAACGGCACCTGTTCCAGGCTGGCGTTCACTTCGTCCAGGCGCTGGCCGATCGACTTGCGGGCCTCGGCGCTGTGGCGCTGCAGGGCCAGCAGGTTGTTCTTGCTCTGGTTCTGCAGCAGATCGAAGAAGCGCTCTTCGTGCTGCGGCAGGCCATCGCGCTCCAGTCGTTCGAGGCGTGCGAGGAAGTCCTCGGCCGAGGCCACCGACACGGTGAAGTCGCCCGATTCCTCCGGCCATTGCTGGATGAAGCGACGGAAGCAGCCGATCAGCTGGTTCTCGATGCGGTTGAGGTCCTGCTGCGAGGACGACAGCTGCTCGTTCAGCGCGTTGCTGACCTGGCGCATGTGCGCTTCCAGCGTTTCCAGGCTGAGCGGACCCTGCTCCTGCAGGCGCTCGGCAAGGCCGGCTTCCTGCTCCTGGGCCAGGCTCGGCAGCACCAGCGCACGGCTCTGCTGGCGCGCGCGGTCCAGGCGGTCGCGTTCCTTGACCAGCTGCCCGCGCTCGACGCGGACGTCTTCATAGGTGCGGCGGGCCTGCTCGATGTCGGCGCGCACGGCGTCGATCTGCTTGGCCAGCTTGGCGAGGTCGGCATTGCCTTCGCGCAGGTCGCGCAGCGTGGCCTCGATGTCGCTCAGGCGCTGCTGCGGGGCGGCGATGTCGATCTCGTTCCAGCTGATGCTGACCAGCTCGTGGCAGGCCAGGCGGCGTTCGTTGTCGCGGTCACGCTGCCCACGCAGGCGCGCGATGTCGGTCTCGCAGCTGGCGATGCGCTTGGCCAGTTCCTGAGCTTCGCGCTCGAAGGCGCCCACCTTGTCGTGGTTGTTGAAGCCGAGGATCCAGCGACGGCGGTCGCCCACCGCACTGCGGTCATCCTTCTCGAAACGGTCGCCCGGATGCTTGACCTGGCCTTCGCGGGTGATGCCGCGGTCGACGTTGCGCAGCTGCTTGGCATCCACGCACTCGTAGTCGAATCGCTTGCCGAGCTCGCGGCGCAGCCAGCTTTCGAACACGTGTTCGCGCAGTTCCAGCTTGTGCAGCAGCGACTTCGCCGACGGCTCACGGGCGAACGCATCATCGTTGCGGCGCACGCGGTAGTAGGTGAAGCGCATGCCCAGGTGGGTACGGTTCACCCACTCGGCGACGTCGTTGTAATGCTTGTCGTCGACCAGCAGCGACAGCGCGAAGCCACCCAGCACGCGCTCGATGGCACCCTGCCAGCCCTGCTCTTCCGAGCGGACCTGGATCAGTTCACCGACGAACGGCAGCGCCGCTTCAGCGATGCCGGTTTCCTCGGCCAGGCGCGCGCGCAGCTTCTGCATCGGCGCCGGGATGTTGGAGGGCGTGCGCTGCATCGCTTCGAGTTCCGCACGGACTTCCCCGAAGCGGCGCTCGTCATCGCGCTTGCCACCCAGGCGATCGCTGATCGCATCGTCCAGCGCCGAAGAGGCGCGCTGGCGGTCCTGCAGCTCGTTCTGTGCGCGCTCGACCAGTTCGGCGAAGCCGTGTGCGTCGTCCGGCAGTTCGGCCCCCAGCTGCTGCGCGGCCAGGCTTGCCTGCTCGCGCTTGGCCTGGCGGCGGTCGCGCTCGGCTTCGGCGCGGCCCTGCTCGCGTTCCAGTTCTTCGATGCGCTCACCGCCCTGCTGGCGGCGCTGCAGTTCCAGTTCGGCCAGGCGCTCGGTGTGATTGTCCAGTGCGGCACGGCGCTGGGCTTCTTCGCCGAGCAGGCCACGGTCACGCACGTCCATCTCGCGCAGGCGCGCTTCGATCAGCGCCTGGCGGCGGCTTTCACGGAAGCTGTCGACGCCGAGCTTGAGGGCTTCGTCGTCGCCGCGCCGGCGGTGCATTTCCTTCAGGTCGTTGTAGTAGGCGCGTGCCGGCAGCAGGGTCTCCACCTGGCGACGGGCGGTGACCACCGCCTGGTGCGCGCCATCGAGCTCGGCGAAGTCGCTGACCAGGCGCTCGGCGGCGTCGAAGGTCTTCGGCGTGTCGAGCATGAAGTCGCGCAGGAAGACGTTGAGGTCGCCCAGGTTCTTCGCCGACTGCGTCTTGTGCAGCAGGCGCAGCGCCATCTCATTGTCGATGCCGAGCAGGTCGCGGAAGCGCTCGGCGTAGCCGGAGAAGGTGTCGAAGTGGTGCAGGTCGGACAGCTTCTGCTTGAGCTTGCGCAGGTCCAGGTCGAACCCACCAAGATCCTTGGCGATGTCGAACGGGCGCTCGGCAATCATGTAGTGCTTGCGCACGTCACCGGCCGAGGTGCCGTTGCCGGAGATCCACAGCAGGCGCACCAGGCTGACCACGCGGCCATCGCCGGCGCGGTATTCCAGCACCAGTGCGGTCCAGGTGGCGCCCTTGCGCAGGTACTGGGTGGCGATTTCGCCGGTGCCGCTGTCCTGCTGGTCGGCCCACGCGCCACGCACGTAGGACACCAGGTTGCGGTCGCGGCCACTGCGCTCGGCTTCACGCGCAGCAGCGTTGAAGTCGACGATGGCCGGCGGCGTCAGCAGCGCGGACATGGCATCGAGCAGTGTCGACTTGCCCGAGCCGGAACGTCCGACGAACAGGAAGCCGCGCTCGGCGATCGGTACTTCGGTCAGGCCGTTGAAGGTGCCCCAGTTGTGCACCTGCAGGCGGCGCATGCGGAACTGCTGCAGGCGCGGGTCCGGCAGGCCTTCGTTGAACAGGGCGGGAGTGTGCTTGGAGATAGCCATGCGATGGTCGGGTCTCTCAGGCCTCGGCGGCCGGGGTTTCGCGCAGCTGGCGGTAGACCGCCGAGAGCTGGGACACGTCTTCGGCGGAGAACAGCAGCTTCAGCGCCGGCGAGACTTCGTGGCGGTCTTCCTGGCCGCTGAGGCGGGTCAGGATGTGGTTGTCCTTCATCTTCTGCACCGCCGAGGCGACGCGGCGGTTGAAGCCGGCGCGGTCGGTGGACAGGTTCTTTTCGTAGATGGCCAGTGCTTCGGCCATTTCGGCATCGGCGACCACCGCACGGTTGCCGCGCGCATCGGCTTCGGCCAGCTGCTGGCGCAGGTACAGCAGCAGCACCGAGTCGATGAAGGTCAGCGGCGAGGTGCGCAGCAGCACCGGCGCGTCGACGTCTTCGGTATCGGCCTGGCGGGTGAACGCCACGCCGCTGTCACGGTCGAGCACCAGTTCCAGGAACAGGTCCGCCAGCGACGAGCGGATGGCCGCTTCGCTGCGGATCAGTGCCGGCCACAGCTTGGCGTGGCGCAGCTGGTCGATGCTGGGGCCGATCAGCAGCTGGCACAGCGCGCGGCGCGCATCCAGCGGCAGGCGCCCGGTGTCGCCGAGGTAATAGACGTCGTTGCCACGGCGGGGCTGCGCCACGGCCGCCACCGGTTCGGCTTCGTAGGCGTCTTCCGCCACGTCGGCCTGCGCTGCGTCGATGGGATCTTCATGCCAGCTCATGGCGTCTCTCCTGGGTGAACCAAACCAGCGGGATGCGGGCGCGACGGACCTGGCCGTCGCCACCACGCCATTGCGCAAGCTCCTGCTCGCCGGCGACCACGTTGCCGAAGCGCGTGCCCAGCGACAGATAGCCGATGACGCTGCCAAGACCCTGCGGCGCCTCGCGCTGCGACAGGGCCTGGGCGATGCTGAGCCGCGGCTGTGCATCGAGCAGGTCGTGCAGGTCGCGGCGCAGGGTGCGGAAGTCGATTTCGGACGAAGCGACCAGGTCGCCGACGCTCTCCAGGCTGATCGCGGCCGCGTCGTTGTACTCGACATTGCCGTCGACCTGGGCGCTGCGCGGATCATGCAGCTTCCACTGCGACCACGAGCGCAGGCGGCTGGTGGTCAGCTGCAGGTCGCGGCCGATGCCGCGCTGTGCGGGAAATTCGTCGCGCAGGGCCAGCGCTTCGGACTGCGCCTGCTTCAACAACTGGTTGAGGCGGCGCTGTTCCAGGTAGCCACGGCTCTGCACGAAGCCGCGCAGGCTGCGCGCGAAGTTCTGCAGCACGTCGTGCACCTGGCCACCGCGCTCGAGCATGGTGCTGGTGAAGCTGCGCAGGAAGTTGCGTTCGTTGCGGTCCAGGCGGCGGGCGAAGCCGCGCGCCAGCACCGCTTCCAGCGCGGCATCGAGCTGGGCACTCTGTTCGGCGTCGTTGAGCAGGCGCCAGAAGGCCTGGAAACTGCGCCCGGCGTCACTTTCGCCAATGACATCCACACCTTCGAACAGCTGCGACAGCACATCGCCGCGCTCGCCCTCGTCGTCGATGATGCGTTCGCGGAAATCGCGGTTGAGCTGCTCGAAGTCATCGCGCACGCGGCGGAAGTCCTCGGTCAGCTCGTCGGCCAGGCCGATGATCTGGCGGGTGCGTTCCAGCGCGCGCTTGCCATCCAGCGCAACCACGCGGCCGGTGCCGACCCGGGCGATTTCGGCATCGATGCGGTCGCGCTCGTCGTGCAGCGCGGACAGGCGCGCATCGGGATCGGCTTCGGTCTGCGCAGCCAGCGCCGAGAGCTGCTCAATGACCAGCGCCAGGCGGCTTTCGGTGGCGGCCACGCGGGCCTGCTCGAGGCCGTCGGCGAAGCGGATCGCCTGCAGTGCCGCGGTCGCCAGCTCGTACTGCTCCTGGTCGGCGCCTTCGGGCAGACGGCGTTCCAGCCAGCCCTGGGCCAGCCAGTGCGCGATGTAGGCCTGGGCGGTGCGCGGCAGCTCGCGCGAGAGTTCATCGCCGGCCAGCTGGTCCAGCGCGCGCTGCAGTCGCTCGTTCAGTACCGAGGACGGCAACGTGCGCTCACCGTCCATCAGCAGGCCCTGCAGCAGGCCGATGATTTCCGGAGCGTGGTCGGCGGCAAGCAGCTTCCACTGGGGCTGTTCGCGCAGGTGGCGGTAACGGGCAATGCGTTCGCGATGCTTCATGCAGCGAAAGAAGTCTGTAGGGCTGACAGGGACAAACCGCCATGCACAGCTGCCGCGTGGACAGCCGTGGGCATGCCGGCCTGCAGGAGCCGGCGTGGTGCGGGCAAGCGGCTCAGCGCTTGCCGCCCACTTCGATGAAGCGCAGGAACTCGGCGCGGGTACGCGCGTCGTCGCGGAAGCTGCCCAGCATCTTGGAGGTGACCATGCTGACGCCGCGCTTGTGGATGCCGCGGGTGGTCATGCACTCGTGGGCGCCTTCGACGACCACGCCGACGCCGATCGGCTGCAGCACATCCTGGATGCACTGGGCGATCTGCGCGGTCATCTTCTCCTGCACCTGGAAACGGCGGGCGTAGGCTTCGACGACACGGGCCAGCTTGCTGATGCCCACCACCTTGCCGGCCGGCAGGTAGCCGACGTGCACGCGGCCGATGATCGGGGCCATGTGGTGCTCGCAGTGGCTTTCGTACTCGATGTCGCGCAGGACGATCAGCTCGTCGTAGCCGGCCACTTCCTCGAAGGTCCGCTCCATGTAGGCGCGCGGGTCGTCGCGGTAACCGCTGAACCAGTCGCCATAGGCTTCGGCGACACGGCGGGGGGTATCCAGCAGGCCTTCACGGGACGGGTCCTCACCGGCCCAGCGCAGCAGGGTGCGCACGGCATCCTCGGCCTGGTCCTGGGTCACATCGCCCTGCGGGGCGGCCTTTTCGTTGTTCTTGCTCATTACGTACAGCGTCCCGAACGGGGGGCGAGCATCGTACCCGACCGGGGGGTGGGTCGTCCTGTTGGTCGGGTTCATCGGGGGTCTGGCGGCGCCTGCCTGTTACGGGTCTGGATGGGGAAGGGCGGCAGGGCAGGACACGCCGTAAACCCATCCATGGGGGCTCGGTCGGCGCATCCATGCGCCTCACGGTCCTGCCCTGCCGCCCTTCCCCATCCCTGACAGTTTCCCGCGGGCGCGGCCGGACCGCCCGAAAGCGGGGGCAAAAGCGGGGGTTCATGGCTTCGGAATCGGCGCGCCGCTGCTGTGGTGTTTTGTGCTTTGGTGGGTGCGGACCGTTGGTCCGCACTGCTTCTGCTCTTGCTTCCAAGAGCCAACCCACCGCGCTCGCGGGGGGATGGGAAGGCCGCGGGGGCCGGGCGGGGCAGGACCGTCCGCGGCATGGATGCCGCGGCCGAGCCCCCAAGGGTGAGGGCGCTTGCTTGCGAGGCATGCCTCGCAAGCGCCCGAACGCACAGCCGCCAGCGGCTGGGCCGGACCCCGGAGGGGGGTTCACGGCGTGTCCTGCACCGTCCGGCGCCCGCTGCCCCACCCGACACCAGGCAGGCGCAACGCTTTCCTCACTACACCCACCCATTCAGAAAAACCTATTGATAGGAATGAAATTAGTAGTATCCTATCTATCTCTTATGGACCGACCCCTCGAC
Source organism: Stenotrophomonas sp. YJH_SMC_19 (assembly GCF_059367915.1). Taxonomy (NCBI): domain Bacteria; kingdom Pseudomonadati; phylum Pseudomonadota; class Gammaproteobacteria; order Lysobacterales; family Lysobacteraceae; genus Stenotrophomonas; species Stenotrophomonas sp. YJH_SMC_19. The sequence continues at coordinate 78,560 of NZ_JCAFRI010000019.1, read as the reverse complement.
GAGCGCACCGTGCTGCAGATGCAGCTCAGCTCCGGCCTGCTGTACGCAGGGCGGCAGTGGCAGCGCCTGGCCGACAGCCGGCTCGGCAGCTACGGCATCTCCACCGCCTGCACCATGCCGCTGCTGATGATCGGCCGCTCCGGCGGTGGCATCCGCCAGGTGGCGCTGGCGCAGCAGCTGGGCATGGAAGGTCCCTCCCTGGTGCGCCTGCTGGACAAGCTGTGCGCCAGCGACCTGGTCCGCCGCGAGAGCGACGCCAGCGACCGCCGCGCCAACCTGCTGTGGCTGACCGACGCGGGACACGCGCTGGTCAGCGAGCTGGAAGACCAGTTGATCGGCCTGCGCCAGGACGTGTTCGGCGAGCTTTCCATGGATGAACTGCACGCCGTGCTGAAGGCATGGCGCCTGCTGGCCGAGGCCGCCGACCGCATCACGTAAGACCGCTGCCCCCGAACACCGCCGCTGCCGTGCACACGCCAGCGGCTTTTGCCCGTTGCCGTTGTTCTGTTGTCCCTCCCCTCCCCCTCCTCGCCCCCGCCCCTACCGATGCCCGGTGAATTCAGTCTCCACGGAGTGTTCGTCCCGACCCTGCTCGGGTTGATGTTGTTGGCCTACCTGGTCAACAGCGGCCTGCACGCGCTGCTGCAGCGTGCCGGCGCCTATCGCCACGTATGGCACCCGGCGCTGTTCAACCTGGCCCTGTACGGGATCGTGCTTGGCCTGCTGTTCCACCTCCTGCGTTGGATGCAATCGTGAACAAGATCGTGAAGAAGACCCTGCCGGTGCTGCTCACCAGCGCAGCCGTGATCATCGCCCTGCTGGTGCTGCGCCAGCTGTGGGTCTATTACATGGATGAGCCATGGACCCGCGATGCCCATGTCGGTGCCGACGTGGTGCAGGTGGCGCCGGACGTGTCCGGGCTGGTGGAAACGGTGCAGGTGGCCGACAACCAGGCGGTGAAGAAGGGTGACCTGCTGTTCGTGGTCGATCGCGCCCGCTACCGCATCGCGCTGGAGCAGGCCCGCGCCAACCTGGCCGAGCGCCAGGCATCGGTGGCGCAGCTGCGCCGCGAGATCGGCCGTGACCGCAGCCTGCAGGACCTGGTCGCCGCCGAGGACGCCGAAGTGCGCCGCGCCAAGCTGCAGGCCGCACAGGCGGCGCTGGCCACCGCACAGGCGGCGGTCGACCTGGCCGAGCTCAACCTGGACCGCACCGAGGTGCGCGCGCCGGCCGATGGCCGGGTCAACGACCGCACCCTGCGCGTGGGCGACTACGTGGTGGCCGGCAAGCCGGTGCTGGCGCTGCTGGATACCGGCTCGTTCCGCATCGATGGCTACTTCGAGGAAACCCGCCTGCGCGGCGTAGCTCCGGGGCAGAGCGTGGACATCCGCCTGATGGGCGAGTCGGCCCCGCTGCGTGGCCACGTGGAAAGCATCGCCGCCGGCATCGAGGACCGCTACCGCAGCAACGGCAGCACCCTGCTGCCGAACGTGACCCCGGCCTTCGACTGGGTGCGGCTGGCACAGCGCATTCCGGTGCGCATCGCCATCGACGAAGTACCCAAGGGCGTGGAACTGATCGCCGGCCGCACCGCCACGGTGACCGTGGACACCGGCCGCCATCCGCACAACGACAAGGCCGGCACTGCGCCGACACAGGCGGGCCTGTGAACGCCGCCCTGCCCCGTCTCGGTCTGATCGTTGCGCTGGCCAGCCTGGCGGCCTGCAGGACCGTCGGCCCGGATTACGCCCTGCCGGAAGGGTCGGCCTTCAAGCGCCCGGAGGCCAATGCAGCCTTCATCGATACGCAGAACCCGCAGGTGGCCGCCAACCAGGCGCTGCCCGACCGCTGGTGGTCGCTGTACAACGACCCGGTGCTGGACGGCCTGATCACCCAGGCGCTGCGTGACAACGTGGAACTGAAGGCCGCCGATGCACACCTGCGTCGTGCGGCGGCGGTGTACGAACAGGCGCTGGACGCCGGTGGCTTCGAGTACGAGGCCGAGGCCGGCGTCAGCCGCGCGCAGCTGTCGGCCGAATCGTTCCTGCAGGAGCACGAGCTGCCGGTGATCAACCTGGCCGATGGCAAGTTCGCGGTCAGCTACCAGTTCGACCTGTTCGGCAAGCTCAAGCGCGGCGCCGAGGCAGCGCGTGCCGACGAGCAGTCGGTTGCTGCGGCGCGCGACCTGGCCCAGGTCAGCGTCGTCGCGCAGGTCGCCGACAGCTACCTGGAAATCTGCCACGCCAACCACGAACTGCACGTGGCCGAGCATTCGCTGCAGCTGCAGCAGCGCAGCCGCACGGTCACCGAGCGCCTGATCGCGGCCGGCCGCGGCACGCCGCCGGAACTGGCCCGCGCCAATGCGCAGGTAGCGTTGCTGGAGGCGGCACTGCCGCCGCTACGCGCGCAGCGTTCGGCGGCCGCCTATTCGCTGGCCGCGCTGCTTGGGAAAACCCCGGGCCAGCTGCCAGCCGGCGTGATCGACTGTGCGCACGCCCCCGGCCTGGCGCAGCCGCTGCCGGTCGGTGATGGCCGGGCGCTGCTGCAGCGCCGCCCGGACGTGCGCCAGGCCGAGCGCAAGCTGGCCTCGGCCACGGCGCGGATTGGGGTCGCCACCGCCGAGCTGTACCCGGACATCCGCCTGGGTGCCTCGGTGGGTGCCGCCGGCCTGCTGGAAGACTTCGGCACGCCGATGACCCAGCAGTGGTCGATCGGCCCGCTGATCTCGTGGACGCTGCCGTCGTCCGGCACGCACGCACGCATCCACGCCGCCGAGGCGGGTGCCGATGCCGCGCTGGCCGAGTTCGACCACACCGTGCTGCAGGCGCTGCGCGAGACCCAGACCGCGCTGGACCGCTATGCGCAGGACCTGCGCCGGCTGCAGTCGCTGCGCATCGCGCAGGAGCAGGCCGCACTGGCCGCCGAGCAGAACCGCCGGCTGTACCAGGGTGGCCGTACGCCGTACCTGTCCAGCCTGGATGCCGACCGCAGCCTGGCCACCAGCGACGCCACCCTGGCCGCCGCCGAAGCGCAGGTCTCGCGCGACCAGATCCATCTGTTCCTGGTGCTGGGTGGCGGCTGGCAGGCATCGGTTGCCCCGCCCGCGCCGTCCACCGCACAGGCCTCGGCGAAGTAAGCCATGAACGCGCTGACCGATCGCCAGGCCTGGCTGTTCTCGATCAAGACCTACTTGGCCGCGGTGGCCGCGCTGTACATCGCCATGGCCGGCAACCTGTCGCGCCCGTACTGGGCGATGGGCACGGTGTACATCGTCAGCCAGCCGCTGCTGGGCCCAACCCGCGCCAAGGGCGTGTACCGCATCGTTGGCACCCTGGTGGCCGGCCTGGCCACCCTGCTGGTGCTGCCGGCGCTGGTGGAAACGCCGCTGGTGCTGAGCGCGGCGATGTCGATCTGGCTGGCCGGGTGCCTGTTCATGGCCCTGCTCAACCGCGGCCCGCGCGGTTACGCGTTCCTGCTGGCCGGCTACACCACCGCCTTCATCGGCTTCCCGGCCGTGACCTCGCCGGAGACCATCTTCGACACCGTGGTGGCGCGCAGCGAGGAGATCATCCTCGGCACCGTGGTGGCAGTGCTGTTTGCTTCGCTGCTGTTCCCGGCCTCGGTACGCCCGATGCTGCGCGCCCGCATCGGCAACTGGATGGAGGACGCGGCGCAGTGGTGCCGGCAGATCCTCGAACGCGGCCGCGCGCACGCGCCGCGCAACCGGCTCGCCGCCGACCTGGTGCAGTTCGAGGCGCTGATCGAGTTCCTGCGCCGCGACGACCCGCGCCATGCCGGTTCGGCCGTGTCGATGGAGCGGCTGCGCGAGCGCATGCTGCTGCTGTTGCCGGTGCTGTCCTCGATTGCCGATCGCTTGAGCGCACTGCGCAGCGATGGCCAGGCCCTGCCGGATGGCCTGCCGGCACTGGTCGATGACATCCACGACTGGCTGGATGGCCCGACCAACGCCAGCGAATACGCGCGCCTGCGCGCGCGCATCAGTGCGTTGAAGCCGCAGGTGGACCGCGACCTGCAGCACCTGCAGCTGGCCAGCCTGCTGCTGCGCCTGGAGGAACTGGTGGACCTGTGGCAGGACTGCCGCACCCTGCAGCACGCGATCGACCAGGGCACCGCGCCGCTGGACCGTGCGCACTACCGCATCCGCACTGAGCGCGTAGCCGCCGACAAGCACGTCGACTACGGCATGGCGCTGTTCTCAGCGCTCAGTGCCGGCGTGGCGCTGATGAGCTACTGCGTGCTGTGGATCGCGCTGGGGTGGGAAGGCGGCGGCAACGGCGCGATGATGGCCGCGGTGACCGCCGCATTTTTCGCCGCGCAGGACGATCCGGCACCGAGCATGGTGTCGTTCCTGGTGTGGGCGATGGTCGCCTCGGTGGTGGCCGGCGTGTACCTGTTCGGCGTGTTCCCGGCCGTGCACGACTTCGGCCTGCTGGCGCTGGTGCTGGCGGTGGCGTTCCTGCCGCTGGGGCTGATGCTGCACCACCCCAAGAGCGCGCTGTTCGCGCTGCCGCTGACGGTCAACCTGGCCGCGCTGCTGAGCCTGCAGAACACCTACAGCGCCAACATCCAGACCTTCCTCAACTCGTCCATCGCGATGTTCATCGGCATTGGCTTTGCAGTGGTGATGACCCGCCTGTTCCGTTCGGTGGGCGCCGAGTGGACCGCGCGCCGGCTGGTGCGGCAGGGCTGGACCACGCTGGCCGAAGCCGCCGAAGGTCGTGGCCAGCAGGACCGCCAGCGCTTCGCCGCGCGCATGCTTGACCTGCTCGGCCTGCTCGCGCCGCGCCTGGCGGCAACGCCGGAGGGCAGCGACATCGCCTCGGTGGACATGCTCAATGAAGCACGCATCGGCCTGAACATCCTGCAGCTGCGCCGCGCCCGGCTGGAACTGCCCGAGCGCAGTCGCGAGGCGGTCGAGCACATTCTGGAAGAGGTCGCCGTGCACTACCGGCGGCAGATCGCCGCGCGCAAGCCGATTGTGGCGGCCGACGCGTTGCGCGAGCGGCTGGATACTTCGCTGGGCCGGGTCGGTAGCGTGGCCGCCTGCAAGGCCCGCGATGAAGCCCTGATGGGCCTGATCGGCCTGCGCTTCGCGCTGTTCCCGGAGGCGAAGGCGCTGGCGCCGGGGTGGGCGGACGCCGACGCTGCATCAGCCTGATAATGATCGGTGGCGCCGGGCAATGCCCGGCAGCCTTTCGCCACGGCAGCAGGATGGTTCAATGAGTTACGACATGATGGTGTTCGAGGCCAGTGCCGCCCCACGTGAGGCAACGGCATTCATCGCCTGGTTCGAAAAGCAGACGCAGTGGAACGAACGCCACGAGTACGACGACCCGGTAGTCAGCAGCCCCGCGCTGCGAGCGTGGTTCGCGGAGATGGCGCAGGAATTCCCGCCGATGGACGGCCCATTGAGCAACGACGATGACGATCGTGCCGAAGTGACCGAGTACAGCATCGGCCGGCAGGTGATCTATGGCGCCTTCGCGTACTCGGTGGCCGAGCGCGCGCACGGGCGCGTGCAGGATCTGGCCGAGAAGCACGGCGTGGGTTTCTTCGATGTGAGTGCCGATGAAGCGGCGATCATGTTCCCGGATGGGCTGGTGTTGATCGCGGAATGACGGGGGCGGCAGGGCTGCGCCCTGCACCTGCCGAATCGACGGCAACGGCAACGTCAAATGCGTGCTATCCGTGGGTTGGCGGGGTGGGTCCGGTTGCGGGGGACGCTGCAAGTACATCCTTGTAAGCTCGGTCGCCGCATCCATGCGGCTCACGCCCCCGCAACCGGACCCACCCCGCCTTCGACAGTTTTCCGGTGGCCGGTAGATCCACGCCATGCGTGGATGAGCGTGGAAATGATCGAAGTACGCTTCTGTAGAGTCGAGCCACGCTCGACTCCGTAGCCCATCAGCCGAGCATCGCTCGGCTCTACAGGAAGCGCATCGCGCCCGCGTCAAAACAACGTGCCCTGCACCGTAGGCTGTTCACTGCGCGTCGGTAATTCGATCACGTCTTCCGCACCCAGCCGCCAGGCCAGGCCACCCAATCGGCTGGCGTGGCGTTTCAACGCGGCCTGCAGCACCTCTGCGCTGCCCGCCACATGCAGCACCTGGCGGGCGCGGGTCAGGCCGGTGTAGACCAGTTCGCGCGACAGCACGCGGCTGTCCTGGCGTGGCAGCTGCAACCACACTTCATCGAACTCCGAGCCCTGTGCCTTGTGCACGGTCATCGCAAAGGCGCTTTCGTGCGCGGGCAGTGCGGCCGGGTGGAAGGCGCGCGGCTGCTCGACGCTGTCGCCGGGGAACCAGGCCACCATCGCGCCGCTGCCATCGCGCAGGCAGATGCCGATATCGCCGTTGAACAGGCGGTGCCGGTAGCTGTTCTCCGTCACCAGCAGCAGGCGACCCTGGAAGTAGCCCGGGGTGTTGCCGGCCAGCAGCTGTTCGATGCGGCTGTTGAGCCCGCGCGCACCCTGCGGGCCTTCGCGCAGCGCGGTCAGCACGCGCAGTCGCCCGGCCTGCTGCAGGGCAAGCACCGGATCGGCGGCGTCGGCCAACGCACGCCAATGGCCCAGCAGGTGCTCGCGCTGGCCGCGCAGTGGATCGGCTTCGCCTTCGTGGAAATGCACGCCGGCCAGTTCACCACTGCGCAGCAGCTGCAGCGCGGTACCGCTGTCGCCCTCGCGCACGGCATGGGCCAGCGGTGCCAGGTCCAGCGCATCGCTCTGCCGGTAACCGCGCTGCAACTGCACGCGGCGGCCAGCGAAGGCGCGCGGTGCGGCCTGTGGTTGCAGCGTGGCCGGAAGCAGCAGACCCTGCAGCGCCTGCGCGTCGTCGGCGCGGGTGCCGATGCCATCACCGCTGGCACGCAGGATCGCACTGAGTACGTCGCCGGCCTCCACCGACGGCAGCTGGTCGGGATCGCCGAGCAGGATCAGCCGCGTGCCGCTGGCGATCGCATCGACCAGCTTGGCCATCATCGGCAGATCGATCATCGAGGCTTCGTCGACCACCACCACGTCCACCGGCAGCGGGTTGTCGGCGTGGTGGCGGAAGCGTGGCGAATCCGGGATCACGCCGAGCAGGCGATGCAGGGTGGTGCCGGTACTGGGCAATGCCGCGCATAGCGCCGGGTCCACGCCGTTCTCCTGCAGGCGCTGCACGGCCAGACGCAGGCTCTCGGCCATGCGCTCGGCGGCGCGTCCGGTAGGCGCGGCCAGCGCCACTTCGGGCAGCGGCTGGCCGGCATGCCGGGCCTGCGCCGCCAGCAGCAGCAACAGGCGCGCGATGGTGGTGGTCTTGCCGGTGCCGGGGCCGCCAGTCACCAGCGCCAGCGGATGGCGCAGGGTCACGCCGGCGGCACGGGCCTGGTGATCCTCGCTGCCCGATGCCTGCGGGAACAGCTGCGCGAACAAGGGTGCCAGCGCTGCCATGTCCGGTGCCGGCAGCGGATGCCGGCCGATGCGCTGCAGCCCGGCGGCCAACTGCCGTTCGTACTCGCGGTAGCGGCGCAGGTAGAGCAGGCCGTTCTCCAGCACCAGCGGCGCATCCTCGGCGATGGCGTCGGCCTGCTCGGGTATAGCCACCCAAGGCGATGCGCGCAGTTGTGCCAGCCACTCCTGCGCGGCGGGCCACTCGGGCACCCCTTCCAGCAGGCGCTGCGGCTGCGCCGGATCGAAGCCGGCGTGGCCCTGCGCCACCGCCAGCGAGGCCAGCGCCGCCGCCAGCGCCACGCTCTCCGGCGTGTCGCCGCGCAGCCGCATCAGGCTGGTCGCCAACGCGTGGTCGAGGGTGCGCAGCAGGCCCTTCTGGTGCAGTTCCTTCAGCAGGCTCATGCGCTGGCCCCACGGGCACGTGCGGCCAGTTCGGCTTGGGCCTGTTCGCCACCGGCGAACAACGCATCCAGTGCATCTACCAGCGCCAGCGGGAAACGGTCCACATGCACACCGTTGCCGGTGCCATCGAGGCCGCGGCAGAACAGGTAGCGGATGCCGCCCATGTCACGCTCGTAGTCGTAGGCCGCGCCCAGGCGGAAGCGCAGCCAGCGATGCAGGGCCACGGTATAGATCAGCGCCTGCAGGTCGTACTCGCTGTGGCGCATGGCGATGGCCAGCAGGTCCGGGCTGTAGCCGGGCAGACGATTGGATTTGTAGTCGAGCACGTACCAGCGCCCGTCGCGCACGTAGGTCAGGTCGATCATGCCGGTCATCAGCCCTTCCAGGCGGCGGCGCTGGCCGAAGCCTCGACGACCACTGGAAACACCGTGGGCATGCAGCACCTGCAGCAGCGCCGGCACCGTGGTCGGCTCGATGGCGAAATGGAAGTCGATTTCCGCGCGCCGCTCGCCTTCGCCCAGGCTGTAAAGGGCGCCGCCTTCGGGCAGCGGCACGGTGAGCGTGTGGCCGACCAGCGGCACCAGCACGGCCACGCCATCGTCCAGGTCGACGTCGGCATAGCCTTCGTCGTGCAGCGCCTTGCGTAGCACCTCGGCTTGCCCCTCGGGCGCTTCCCGGCCCGGCTGCCAGTCACCCCAGGCAACGAAGTCGACGTTCTCCATCGCCTCGTGCAGCACATTGCCGAAGCGGCTGCCCATGAAGCGCGGGTCGATCGGCACGCTGTCTTCGACGGCCGCGGCGGGTTCCGGCAGCGCCGGTTCCAGCGGCAGCTCCGGGCCGGCCGGTTCGTCGGCGGCCGGTGCCGGCAGCTCGGTGGCGGCCGCTTCAATATCACTGCCAGCGCCCGCATCGGCATGCGCCAGCTGGGTGAAGCTGTACACCCACCAGTCATGCGGCACGCGCCGGGTCAGTGCACGTACCGCCGGCAGGTCGCCTTCCACTTCGGCCGCCAGCTGCGGCAGCGCGGCCGGTGCCTCGCTGTCATCAATATGCACATCGGCGTGCGCGCGCAGCGCCTGCAGGTCACCCAGCAGTGGCGCCAGACGCGTCCTGCCGAGCCCGGCCAGATCACCCACGGCGATCCACAGCGCATGCTCGGCGCGGGTCAGTCCCACATAGAGCAGGCGCGCATCCTCGGCACGCTGCTCGCGCTCACGCTGCGCGTTGGCCGCTTCCCAGGCCTCGTCCTTGTCCAGCTTCCAGTGCAGCTGGCGCTGGCCCCCAAAGTGCACGGTGCAGTGCGGGGCGGTGTTCGGCGCGCCGCCGTCGATGCCGACGAAGGGCAGGAACACCAGCGGATACTCCAGGCCCTTGCTCTTGTGCAGGGTGATGATCTGCACGCGGCGCGCATCCGACTCCAGGCGCAGGAGCTGCTGCTCGTCATCCTGGTCGGCACTGGCCATCTGCCCCTGCAGCCAGTCCAGCAGGCCATGCATGCCCAGCGCCTGCGCCGAAGCCTCCTGCAGCAGTTCACCCAGCTGCAGGTAATTGGTCAGGCGGCGCTCGCCATCGATCAGCGCCAGCAGGCGTTCACCCTGTGCGGCACAGACATCGGCAATCACTGCGAACGGTCCGCCGCGCTGCCAGCGCTCGCGCCAATGCAGCAGCTGTGCCTGGAACCCGCGTTGCAGGTCACCTTCGCGTTCCATTGCCGCGATCGCGCTGGCCCGCTGGCCAAGCAGCACGGTGGCCAGCGCTGCACGCAGGCGGCCTTCGTCGGCCGGTTGCAGCAGTGCCAGCAGCAGCGCACGAAGGTCGCGGGCTTCAGCAGTGGCGAACAGGCTCTGCTTGCCGGCCGCCACCGCGGGAATGCCGACCGCGGCCAGCGCACGCTGTACCAGGGTGGCCTCGCGATGCGAGCGCACCAGCACCGCGATATCACCGGGCTGCACCGGTCGCCCACGCAACACGGCATTTCCCGCGCGCGCATCGACCAGGATCTGGTGAATCGCGGCCACGCAGGCCTGGGTCGCCGCATCGCGCGAGGCATCGGCGCTCATCGCCTTGTCACCGCCACTGCGCAGCACGCGCAGGGTGAGTGCCTTGGCGGCCTGGCCGTCGCGCAGGTAGTCCGCATCGCTGCGCACGCCACCGGGCCGCACCGGCTCGAACCGGATGTCGCGTTCGAGGAAGGCGTCTTCGCCACCGTTGTCGTACAGCGCCTGCAACGCGCGCAACACAGACGGTCGCGAGCGGAAGTTCTGGTCCAGCACCGGCGCCTGCTGCGCCACCTGCTTGGCCTTCAGGTAGGTGTGGATGTCGCCACCGCGGAAACCGTAGATCGCCTGCTTGGGGTCGCCGATCAGGAACAGCGCCGGCGCCAGGCCGAGTTCGCGCACCTCCGGCGAATCGCCGAACACGGTGTGGAAGATGCCCCACTGGCGATCGTCGGTGTCCTGGAACTCATCGACCAGCGCGATGCGGTACTGCGCACGCAGTTGCCTGACCAGCGTCAGCCGCTGCGGGCCTTCCAGGGCGAGCGCTACGCCATCAATCAGATCGTCGTAGGTCTGTACCCGGCGCGTACGCTTCAGCGCCTGCAGGCGCTGCGTGGCTTCGGCGCGAAGCGTGTGCAGGAAATCCAGCGCGGTACCACGCAGCCAGGCATCGCGTTCGGCCAGCAGCGCGACATAGCGCGCCAACGGCGCCTGCAATGGCGACGACGGCGTGCGATCAGGGAATTTCTTGTTGGTCTTGTCGGCCAGCACCTCCGGCAGCAGTGCCGGCAGGCGATCGCTGGCCAGCAGCTCGCGCGGGTCGGCGCGCTCGGCCCAGGCCAGCAGCTGCCGGCCCAGCGCGTGCAGCCAGCCCAGCTTGTACGACACGCCGTTGAGCCACTTGTTGTCGACGGCATCGCAGAGGTCGATGAAGAACTGCTCGCCATGCTCGCGCACGCTTGCGGACAGGGCTTCCGCCGCGCTCTGCAATGCCGGGCGTGGATCGGCCAGCGCCGTCGGCCGTGGCAGCGGATGCAGCGGCGGTGTGCCCAGCAGCGCGCGCAGATCGGCGGCCAGCGCGTCGGGGCTGGACCACAGCCAGGTCAGCGGCTCCAGCGTGGCCGGGTCGTTGGCATGCACGCGCCACAGATCGGCCGCGAGCTCCTCCAGCAGTTCACGGTCGCTGGCCAGCAGTTCCGGCGGATCAAAGGTGTGGCCGCTTTCCAGCGCATGCTCGCGCAGCACGCGGGTACAGAAACCATGAATGGTGAAGATGGACGCCAGGTCGATCTCGTCTGCGGCCACCTGCAGGCGGCGTTTCAGTGCGGCGGCGCTCTCGGTGCCGCCCCGCAGATGGCGCTGCAGCACGTCGCGCGTCAATCGTACCTCCGGTGCTTCACCGTCGGCCGCTTCCAGGTCGACCAGGCGCGCGGCCAGCGCCAGGCGCTCGCGGATGCGCTTGCGCAGTTCCTGGGTGGCGGCATCGGTGAAGGTCACCGCCAGGATCTGGCCGATGCGCAGGCCCTGCTCCACCACCAGGCGGGTGAACAACGTGGCCAGGGTGAAGGTCTTGCCGGTGCCGGCGCTGGCTTCGATCAGCCGGATGCCCTCCAGCGACAGCGCCAGATAGGGATCGCGGCTGAGGGATTCGAGGCCGTCTTCGGCGATGGCGGTGTTCATGCGTCGCCCTCCTGGCGTGCTTCGGTGCCGAGAGCGCGGCCTTCGCGCACCGCGCTGAAGACCACCTGGCTGTTGCGCAGCAGGTCAGCGTAGCTGGCCTCGGTAGCGAACGGGTCGGCACCCCGCAGCAGCAGCTGCCAGGCGTCGCTGCTGGATTCACCCCAGCTGCGGTCGCTGCCGTGCCACTGCTTCCAGCCTTCGCTGCGCTGCTTTTCTGCTGGCGCGTTGTACAGCACCCAACCGGTGTACGGGGCAAAGCGCAGCGGCTCGCGCAGGCCACGCTGGCGCAGCTGCAGCAGCGCACGCAGCGCCGCACGTGCAGCGGGAACGCTCAGTGCCGGCAGTACATGCGGGCCGGGACCGGCGTCGCCGCCATCATGGAACTGCACAAGCGGCAGCGCGTCGCCCGCCGCGTTCGCCAGCAGCCAGTCCAGGCCGTGGCGGATCACTGCATTGCCATTGAGCGTGCCGGCACGCAAGCGCACCAGCCCTTCCGGATGCCGATCGGCCACGCGGCCATGCAGGCGCACGCCATCGATGTCCACTTCGTAGCGACGGCTTTCCAGTGGTTCGCCCTGCATCCAGCCCAGCAGCGCACTGGCATACGGGCGTGTCTTCAACTGCTCCACCTCGAACTGACGCTCGCCCAATGGACCCGACGGCAGCAGGCCACGCGCGCGCAGCCGCGGGTACAACGGCTCGGTATCGCCGCTGAGCGTGGCGCGCACTACCGCCGCCTGCACGCTGCGCTTTTCCGGCCCGCGCGAGGACAACACCAGCGGTTCCAGGTCATCCACCTCCTCGACCTCGTCGGCCAGGCGCAGGCCCAGCGACTGTGCGAGGAACTGCCCGGCCGGGTCGCACAGGAAGCGGCGCAGGGTATCGAGCGCGACCTCGCTTTCCACCGCATCGTCGGCCGGCGGCGGCAACGGTGCATCGAACCACGGCTGCAGGCCACCGCGCTGGCCGGTGAGGCGACCGGCGGCCGGATGCCACTGGCGGCGATAGCTGAAGCGACGCGGATCGCCATCGCCGAACGCCGCCGGTGAGAACGGCTGCAGTGCGTGGCGCACGGTGAAGTCGCGGACCGCCGCAGGCGGATCAAGGTGATACGCGGCGGCGGCATCGATCAGTTCGCTGACCAGCACCGACGGCTCGCGCACGCTGCCATCGCGCGGATCGGCGCCGAGATAGCTGAGATAGAACACCTCCTGCGCCGCGGCGAACAGCTGCAGGAACAGGAAGCGGTCATCCTCGCGGGTGGAGCGGTCGCCCGGACGGCGGCGCGGCGTATCCAGCTCGGCGGTGAGCTGGTTGAGACCGGCAGCGGGGTCACGGCGCGGGAAATCGCCATCATTGAGGCCGAGCACGCAGATTACCCGGAACGGCAGCAGGCGCATCGGCACCATGCGGCCGAAACTGATGCCACCGGTCAGCAGCGGTGCGCGCGTATCGGCCTCGCCCAGCGCGCCGGCGAAGTGCGCGCGCACCACCTCCGGCGGCACGCCTTCCTCGAAGCCGGCCTTGGCGGCATCTTCGGCGAACTGGTTGAGCAGCTTGCGCAGGCGCTCCAGCGCGCGCTGGCTGTTGGGGGAACTGGGCGCGGTGGGCAGCAGTGCATCCAGCAGCGACAGCAGGCGTTGCCGCCACTGCGCCGGGGTCAGCAGCTCGCCCAGTCGGCGCTGGTAGATCGCCAGCACGCGCAGCAGGCGCAGCAGCCGGTCCAGCGCGTCCAGCGCACCGCCTTCCAGTTCGATCCACGGCGCCACGCCGGCCAGGTCGGCCTCGCTGCCGGCGGCGTGGCCGAGTACCAGGCGATCCAGCGCGAACTGCCAGGTGTAGGCGTCGTCGGCCGGTGCCTGGTGCTGGTTGCGGTGTTTCGCATCCAGGCCCCAGCGTGCACCGGCCTGTTGCAGCCAGCCATGCAGGCGGTCGAAGTCCACCGCCTCCAGCCCGGCCGCCTCGGCCAGCGGCGCGCTGGCCAGCAGGTCCAGCACTTCGTTCAAGCCAAAGCGCGAGACCGGCAGGCCCAGCAGGTGCACGAACACATCGGCCAACGGCTCGCCGGCCAGCGGACTGCTGTCGGCCAGCGCATACGGAATGTGTTCCTCCTCGCCGCCGCGACCGCCGAACACCGCTTCCAGGTACGGCACGTAGGGATCGATGTCCGGTGCCAGCACCGCGATCTCGCGCGCCTGCAGCGGCGGGTCGAAGCGCGGGTCCTGCAGCAGGCTGCGCAGCTGGTCGTGCAGCACCTGCAGCTCGCGCAGGCGGGTATGGCAGGCATGCACCTGCAGGCTGGGGTCGTCGCTGCGCAGGCCGTCGCGCAGCTCGCCCGAGGGCAGCGCGCGGCGGTGGAACAGGTCACGCTGCAGGCGATGCAGCAGGCTGTCGGACAGGCCACCTTCGTCCAGCGTCGGCCGGGTGTCCTCCTCCGGATCGGAATAGGCGGCGATCTCGCCGGCCGGATGCACCACCTCGTAACTACCCAGCACCGCCATGAAGTCGCGCCCGGCCGCACCCCAGGCTTCCAGCAGGCGGTTCTCGCCGGCCGCTTCGCCGAAGGGGTCCGGTGCGCCGCTGCGCAGGCGCTCGGCCAGCGTCTGCAGGTCGCCCCAGTACGACTGCACTGGGGTAGGCATATAGAAATGCAGCTCGCCCACCCGCGCCTGGGTGGCCATCACCCGCAGCACGTCGGGCGAGATGTTGAGCGTTGCGAACGCAGACATGCGTGGTGGCAAGCCCTTCGGCAGCGGTTGGCCGGCACCTTCGAAACGGTCCAGGTATTCCTGGATGCGGCGGGCGCGGTAGTCGTGGCCCTGGGTGATGGTGCGCCACAGGATCGCCTGCGGGTCGGCAGGATCGGCACCGGCTGCCCAGCGCAGCAGCCAGTCACGGCGCCACGCCTGGTACTTCTCGAATACCGAGGCCAGCTCGCCGGCCAGCGCCCAGGGTTTCAACGCGTCACCGCCGGCAAGATAGGACTGCAGCGCACGCATCGGTGGCTGCGCCAGCAATGTCGGGTCGCGCAGGGCCTGGTACAGCTTCCAGTGCAGGCCGGCCGCGTCCAGATCGTCCTGCTCGCCGCTGACGTTGGCCTTCAGCGCGCGGGCCACGAACTCGCCCGGGGTGAGGAATTCGAGGTTGGCGGCGACACCGAATTCGGCGGCCAGTGTCGCTTGCAGCCAGCGGCGCATCGCCACCTGCGGGATCAACACCACTTCCGGCGCCAGCAACGGCTGGCCTGGCACCGGCGCACGCACGTTGCGCGCCAGCAGCGCGGCCAGCACGTCCAGCGAGTTGGAATGGTAGAGGCGGAAATCGCTGCCTGGGTCACTCATCATGCACAGTGTGCAGGACGGCAGGCAGTATTCAATGGTCGGCCCATCGACGGTACGGATTGTTCCGGGCTGCCGGCCGATTGTCCCGGCCTGCGCCACGCCCTGCCGTGCAACAATACTGCACCGTCCAGTCTGCTTATGTTCAGCCGGCTGGCCCGATCCTTCGATGTCTAAAAAACGTTAATGGTGCCCATGTCGGCTTCCACCTCCAGTCTGGTGCAGTTGTCCAACGTCCGCATCGACCGGAGCGGACGCACGATCCTGCGTGACGTGTCGCTGCAGGTGCCGCAGGGCAGCATCACCGCCGTGCTCGGCCCCTCCGGCAGCGGCAAGTCGACCCTGCTGGCGGCGCTGACCGGCGAACTGCGACCGGTGGCCGGCGACGTTACCCTGTTCGGCAAGCCGATCCCGCATGACAGCAGCGCGCTGCTGGAGATGCGCAAGAGCGTGGGCGTGCTGCTGCAGGGCAATGGTCTGCTGACCGACCTCACCGTGGCCGAGAACGTCGCCCTGCCGCTGCGTACGCATACCCGCCTGCCGGCCGCCGTGCTGCGCCGGCTGGTGGAGATGAAGCTGCATGCGGTGGGCCTGCTGGCCGCCGCCGACGCCTGGCCGCGCGAGCTGTCCGGCGGCATGGCGCGCCGTGTGGCGCTGGCCCGTGCGCTGGCGCTGGACCCGCCGCTGATGATCTACGACGAGCCGCTGACCGGGCTGGACCCGATCGCCTCCGGGGTGATCATGAGCCTGATCCAGCGCCTCAACCACAGCCTGGGCCTGACCAGCATCATCGTCAGCCACCACGTGCACGAGACCCTGCCGATCTGCGACCAGGTGATCGCCATCGCCAATGGCGGCGTCGTGTTCCAAGGGACGCCCGAGGCACTGCAGTCCAGCCAGGATCCGCTGCTGCGGCAGTTCCTGCATGGCCAGCCGGATGGCCCGATTCCGTTCGATGCCGCGCCACGCGCGAGGGTTGCCTGATGCCGTTCGTCCAAGCCACCCGCTCGCTGGGCCGCGCCGGGCTGTTCTCGCTGACCGTGCTGCGCGGTTCCCTGCCGACCCGTGATTTCCTGGCCGAACTGACCCGCGAGATCTACAAGATCGGCGCGCGCTCGCTGCCGATCATCGCCGTCGGTGGCGCCTTCGTCGGCCTGGTGCTGACCCTGCAGGGCTACCGCACGCTGACCACCTTCGGCGCGGCCGACGCGTTGTCGACCCTGCTTGGCCTGTCGCTGTACCGCGAACTGGCGCCGGTGCTGACCGCGCTGCTGTTCATCGGCCGCGCCGGCAGTTCGATCGCCGCCGAGCTGGGCCTGATGCGCGCCACCGACCAGATCAAGGCGCTGGAGCTGATGGCGATCGACCCGGTGGCCAAGGCCGTGGCGCCACGCTTCTGGGCGGCGGTGCTGACCGTGCCGCTGCTGACCGGCATCTTCTGCTCGCTGGCGATCAGTGCCAGCTACTTCGAGGCCGTGCACGTGCTGGGCCTGGACAATGGCGTGTTCTGGTCGGCGCTGCGCAACAGCGTCGATTTCTGGGATGACTTCGGCGTGGCGATGCTGAAGTCGGCGATCTTCGGCGGCACCGCCGCGCTGGTCGCCGCCTATGTTGGTTTCCATGCCGAGCCGACCATTGAAGGCACGTCGGTGGCGACCACCCGTGCAGTGGTCAACGCTTCGCTGCTGGTGCTGATGTTCAACTTCGTTCTGTCGGCAATGTTGTTCACCTAACCCCTCCACCGGCGGTGCGCAGGCGCGCGCGGCCACCACGACTCGATCAGGTAATCCACATGGCCATCCGCGGTCCCAGACTCGAATTCTCCGTCGGCGCTTTCCTGCTGCTGGCCCTGGCCTCGCTGATGGTGCTGGCGGTGGCCTCGACCAACCAGCGCTGGAGCTGGGGCAGCCAGGGCTACGAGCTGAAGGCGCGCTTCTCCCAGGTCGGCCAGCTGCGCAAGCAGGCGCCGGTGAAGATCGGCGGCGTCACCGTCGGCCAGGTCGCCTCCATCGACCTGGACCCGGTGAAGTTCGAATCGATCGTGACCCTGCGCATGGACAGCAAGGTCAAGGACCTGCCGGCGGACACCTCGGCCGGCATCTTCACCAGTGGTTTGCTCGGCGAGAGCTATATCGGACTGCAGCCGGGCGGTGATCCGGACGTGCTGAAGGCCGGCGACGAAATTGTCTTCACCCAGCCGGCGGTTGACCTGATCCAGCTGGTCGGCAAGTACATGTTCAGTGGCGGCGCCGGTGGCGGCGCTGCTCAGAAGCCCAACGATGGCGCGCAGGCGCCTGCAACGGAACCGCAACCATGAAGATGAAACTGATCCCGGCCCTGCTCGCCTCGGCGCTGCTGGTGGCTACTCCGTTCCTCGCCCAGGCCCAGGCCGCCGCCCCCGCCGCTGCCGCGGCGCAGGGCCAGGCCGGCAAGGTGGTGATCGATGCCAGCACGCGCATCCTCACCACCCTGCAGCAGCGCAGGAGCGAATTCGGCAGCAACCCGGCCAGCCTGCGCAACTACATCGACAGCGAACTGAACCGCACCTTCGACCGCGACTATGCCGCGCGCCTGGTGCTGGGCCCGCACGCCCGTGGTGCCTCGGATGCCGACATCAAGCTGTTCGCCGATGCCATGGCCGACAGCCTCATGCAGCGCTACGGTTCGACCCTGCTCAACATCCAGGGCAAGCCGAGCTTCCGCCTGAAGGGTGAAAGCCCGCTGCCGGGCAACCGCGGCGTGCGCGTGAGCACCGAGCTGGTGCGTGCCGGCAGCGAGCCGACCCCTGTCGAGTACTGGATGCGCAACGTGAACGGCCAGTGGAAGATCTTCGACGTCAACATCGAAGGCATCTCCTACGTGCAGACGTTCCGCAACCAGTTCGACACCCCGCTGCGCCAGAAGGGCATCAAGCAGGTGGCCAGCGAGCTGCACAGCGGCAGCATGCAGGCCGGGCCCGCGGGCAATGGCAAGTAACGCACTGGCGCTGCTGGAAGGCGACACCCTGCGCCTGCGCGGGGTGCTCGACCGCGCTGCGGTGATCGCGCTATGGCCGCAGCTGCAGGCCCTGCCGGCAAAGCTGGCACGGCTGGATCTGGCTGAGGTCGAACGCGTGGACAGCGCCGGCCTGGCCCTGCTGGCCGAGCTGGCGGCACGTGCGCGCAAGGCCGGCCATCCGCTGGTGATCACCGGCGCGCCGGCTGGCTACAACGAACTGAGCGCGGCCTACCGGCTGTCGCCCAACCTGGATTTCAACGCTACTTCTGCTGCGAGCTGACATGAACGTCGTGCGCACTCTCCCCCTGATCGTCCTGGCCACCGCCCTCACGGCCTGTGCCGGCAAGCCCGCGCGCAGCGATGCACCGGCAGCCAGCACCGTGGTCCCGGCCAGTTCTTCCACCTCGCCCGCCGTCGCGGCCACCGATGCCGGCACGGCTGACGCTGCTCCGGTCGCGCCGGTGGCCAATCCGCCGGCTGCTGCCGCATCGTCGCCGGCTGCTCCCACCGACAGCGGCGACGGCAGCGCGGCGAAGACCTCAGCCGCCACCGCGCCCGGTGGCGATGACGACTTCGATGCCCTCTATGGCGGTGCCGGCAACACCACCAACGCAGCGGCCTACGATCCGTGGGAACCGTTCAACCGCAAGGTGCACAAGTTCAACAACGCGGTCGACCGCGGCGTCGCGCGTCCGCTGGCCACCGCCTATACCCACGTGGTGCCGCGCTTCGCCCGCACCGGCGTCAGCAACTTCTTCAGCAACCTGCGCGCGCCGGTGACCATCACCAACCAGCTGCTGCAGGGCCGCGGTGCCGATGCATGGGACAGCCTCGGCCGCTTCCTGATGAACAGCACGCTGGGCATCGGTGGCCTGTTCGATCCGGCCAGCAAGGCGATGGTGCCGCGCCGCAATGAGGACTTCGGCCAGACCCTGGGTGCCTGGGGCTGGCGTCGTTCGCGCTACGTGGAACTGCCGTTCTTCGGCCCGCGTACCGTGCGCGACGTGTTCGGCCTGGCCGGCGACATTCCGCTGTCGCCGATCCGCCGTATCGAAGAGGACAAGGTCCGCATCGGCCTGCAGGGCCTGCAGCTGGTCGATACCCGCGCGCAGCTGCTGGCGATCGACGACCTGCGTGACACTGCCGTGGACGAGTACTCGCTGGTGCGCGATGCATGGATGCAGCGTCGCAACTACCAGATCGAGAACGATCTGCGCAGCAAGCGCGAGCGTGGCCACGACGACGCCAATTCGCCGATCCCGGTCGATGCGATGCCGATGCCGCAGTGGACGCACTGAGTCCTTTCAGCGACGCATGAAAAACCCCGCCTCGGCGGGGTTTTTCTTTGGCGCCGTGGGTGGGGTCGGAGCCCTTTCCCGTGGAAAGGGATCCGACCCCGGCCGATCAGGCAGCCAGCGCGGCTTCAATGGCTTCGCGCAGGCGCGCGTCGTCAGCCGCCACGTCCGGGGCGAAGCGGGCGATGACCTTGCCGTCGCGGCCGACCAGGAACTTCTCGAAGTTCCACAGCACCGCCGGCGCTGCGTGGATCGGAATCTCCTTGCTGGCCAGGCGCTCGCGCAGCGGGCCTTCGCCGATCGACTGCGGCTGAGCAGCGGTCAGCTGCTGGTACAGCGGGTGGGTGTCGTCACCGGCCACGCTGATCTTGGAGAACATCGGGAAACTGACATCGTAGGTGAGCTGGCAGAACTGCTGGATCTCCGCTTCGCTGCCCGGCTCCTGGCCGAGGAAGTTGTTGGCCGGGAAGCCCAGCACTTCCAGGCCCTGTGCGTGCTTTTCCGCATACAGCGCCTGCAGGCCTTCGTACTGCGGGGTCAGGCCGCACTTGGAGGCGACGTTGACCAGCAGCAGTACCTTGCCCTGGTAGTCGGCAAGCGAGGACGGCTGGCCGTCGATGGTGGTGAGGGAAATGTCCTGGATCGAAGTGCTCACGCGGGGGCTCCGGCAACAGCGGGGAATGGCCCACCAGCATAGCGCCGCGCGATGTCGGTCGTGCCGGCCGCTGGCCGGCAATCGTGCGATCGTTCGCAAGGGTTCATGAGGCTGCCGGCCAGCGGCCGGCACTACGATCAGTCCACGCAGATCATGCCCTGCGCCTTGCCCTCATCAATGCGCTGGCGGCAGCCGAAGTTCTGGCGGGCATCGCGCTGGCAGGTGCCGGTGGCGGGGCTGCCAACCGCCACTTCGCCGCCGGCAAGGCACTGGCCCGTGCAGTCGCTCTTGCGGCTGCAGGCCTTGCCGGCATCGGCGTAGGGAATCACGCACTGTTCGCGCTGCAGCCGGCCCAGCCGCTGCAGGGTGCCGCCAGCGGCCTGGCAGTCCACATCGCGCGCTTCGCGGTAGGCCTCGGCCGCTTCGGGACTGGTGGCTGCGGCGGGTGCCGCCGCCGGATTGGCAGCCGGCGGTGCGCTGCTGCAGGCGACAAGCAGCGCGGTCAGGATGAGACTGGTGCAGAGGCGCAGGCGCATGGCGTTACCTGATCCAGTAGGACAGGCCGCCAGCATACGCATCGACCATGCAGGCGGCGTGTCGACGTAGCTCAGGCTTCGTCGCCGTCGTCGCCTTCGTTGCCTTCGTCCTCGGCCGTGGCATCAGCATCGGCCAAGCCGCCCAGCAGGGATTGCGCCTGCTCTGACGCCAGCGACTCCACGCCGCGCAGGCGCCGTTCGATGGTGCGCGTCTTGCGGCTGGCTTCGCCGATGCTGCGGCCGACCGTGGTGATCTGCTTCTCGGCCTTCTCGAGAATGCCGGCGAACTTGCCGAACTCGCTCTTCACCGCACCCAGCAGGCTCCACACCTCGCTGGAACGCTGCTCGATGGCCAGCGTGCGGAAGCCCATCTGCAGGCTGTTGAGCAGCGCGGTGACCGTGGTCGGTCCAGCCACCACCACGCGGTGCTCGCGCTGCAACAGGTCGACCAGGCCCGGGCGCCGGATCACTTCGGCATACAGGCCTTCGGTGGGCAGGAACATCACCGCGAAGTCGGTGGTGTGCGGCGGCGCGATGTACTTGTCGCAGATCGACTTGGCCTGCACGCGCACCGCGCGTTCAAGCTGGATGCCCTGCAGGCGCACGCCCTCGGCGTCACCCTGTTCCTGCGCGTCGAGCAGGCGCTCGTAGTCCTCGCGCGGGAACTTGGAGTCGATCGGCAGCCACACCGGCGTGTCGTCACTGCTGCGGCCCGGCAGGCGCACCGCGATATCGACCATCTCGCCACTGTCCGGGCGTACCTTCACTGCCCGCGCGTACTGTTCCTGGGTGAGCGTCTGTTCGAGGATGTTCTCCAGCTGTACTTCGCCCCAGCTGCCACGGTTCTTGACGTTGGTCAGCACACGCTTGAGATCGCCAACGCCGGTGGCCAGCTGCTGCATCTCGCCAAGACCGCGCTGCACCTGTTCCAGGCGCTCGGAAACCAGCTTGAAGGAGTTGCCCAGGCGTGTTTCCAGCGTCGACTGCAGCTTTTCGTCCACGGTGTGGCGCATCTGCTCCAGCTTCTGCGCATTGTCGTTCTGCAGCGCGCGCAGCTGCTCTTCCAGCGTGGCGCGCATCTCGGCGATGCGCTGTTCGTTGCGCTGGGTCAGTTCCTGCAGGCGCAGGCCAAGGCTTTCGGTCAGGCGCTGCTGCGACTGCGCACCTTCCTCACGACCCTTGCGCGCATCGTCCACCAGGGTCTGGCGCAGCGCGCCCAGCTGGGTATCGGTCCGCCCGGTGAGTTCCTGCAGCTGCTGGCCGAAGGCGTGGATGCGCGCTTCCTGCTGCTGCCCGAAGGTTTCCAGCTGGACGCGCAGTTCCTGCAGGCGCTGCCCCATGAGCGCGGCGCCACGCTGCTGGCTCTCCGCCGCCTCGGCACGCGCCTTGCGGGCGTCCTCGCCCAGCGCCTCGCGCAGCAGGTCCAGGCGCTGGTCGGTGCGGGTGGACAGATCGGTCAGCGCGCGGGCAAAGCCATCGAGCTGTTCGCGCAGCTCGCTGCGCCCGGCGCGCGCCTCCTCACGCACCGCCTGTTCGAGGCGGTCGTGCGGCGGGCGGCGCAGCAGGGCGACAAGCTGCAGGATGAGCACGGCCAATAGAAGGCCGCCAATGAGCAGATATTCGGTTTGCATGGGGCAAGTGTAGGCTGGCGGAGTCTCAGCTGCTGCGCCAGAACCATGCTCGCTCTGTACGGAAAGCCCACCTCCATCAACGTGCGCAAGGTGCTGTGGCTGTGCGCGGGGCTGGATCTGCCCCTGCGCCACGAGCCTGCGCCACCCGCGGACCTGCTGGCCGCACTGAATCCGAACCGGCAGGTACCGGTGCTGCGCGATGGCGACTTCGTGCTGTGGGAGTCCAACAGCATCTGCCGCTACCTGGCCGCCCGCGCCGGCCGTGACGACCTGCTGCCCGCAGCAGCGCAGGCCCGGGCCCGGGTGGAGCAGTGGATGGACTGGCAGGCCAGCGACCTCAACAGCGCCTGGCGCCATGTGTTCATGGCGCGCGTGCGCCAGCATCCGGACTACCCGGACGATGCCCGTGCCGAGGCCAGCCTGGCGCAGTGGAACCGGCTGATGGGTGTGCTTGAAGCCCAGCTGGCCGCCACCGATGCCTACGTGGCGGGCGACACCTTTACCCTCGCCGATATCGTGCTGGGGCTGTCGACCCAGCGCTGGCGCAGCACACCCGGCCACAAGCCCGCACTGCCACACCTCGCGGCGTGGTTCGAACGCCTGCGCCAGCAGCCCGGTTTCGCCGAACACGTCGACAACGGCGTGGCCTGAGGCAGGGGTCAGATCCCTTTCCCAACGGGAAAGGGATCTGACCCCGAGGACGCGGGAACAACCAGCGTTACCAGCCTTCCAGCACGATCTTGCCCTTGGCGCGGTGACTCTCCAGCAGCGCATGCGCGCGCCGCAGGTTGGCCGCGTCGATGCGCCCGAAATGCTCGCCCAGCGTTGTCTGCAGCACGCCGGCATCGATCAGCTCGGCCACCCGGTTCAGCAGGTCGTGCTGGCGCTGCATGTCCGCGGTCTTGTACAGCGGGCGGGTGAACATCGACTCCCAGTGCAGCGACAGTGCCTTGCGCTTGAGCGCCATCACGTCCACCTGGCCCGGATCGTCGATCAGGCCGAACTGGCCCTGCGGCGCCAGCAGCTCCACGATCTGCGCGTAGTGCTGGTCGGAGTGGGTCAGGCTGGCCACGTGCTGCACCTCGCTGATGCCCAGCCGTGCCAGTCCCTCGGCCAGCGGCAGGCGGTGGTCGATCACGTGGTGTGCGCCCATCGCATACACCCAGTCCTGGGTGTCCGGGCGCGATGCGGTGCCGATCACCGTCAGTTTCGTCAGCTTCCGCGCCAGCTGCACCAGGATCGAACCGACACCGCCAGCAGCACCGATCACCAGCAGGGTCTGGCCTTCACCGCCGCCCTCCGGAATGCGCAGGCGGTCGAACAGCAGCTCCCAGGCCGTGATCGCGGTCAGTGGCAGCGCGGCGGCGGCCGCATCGTCGAGACTGGCCGGCTTGCGGCCGACGCTGCGCTCGTCCACCAGCTGGTACTCGGCATTGCTGCCCGGGCGGTCGATCACGCCGGCGTAGTAGACCGCGTCGCCAGGCTGGAACAGGGTGACCTCGCTGCCCACCGCGTCGACGATGCCGACCGCGTCCCAGCCCAGCACGCGCGGGCCGTCGGTGGCCACGCCGCGGCGGACCTTGGTGTCGACCGGGTTCACCGCCACCGCGCGCACCGCCACCCGCAGGTCGCGTGGGCCGGGCTGCGGCAGTTCCAGTTCGATATCGATCAGGGCCCGGGTGTCGTCGATCGGCAGGCCGGCGTGGGTGTAGGCAATGGCGCGCATGGCAGCGGTCCAGTGGGGAAGGAGTGCACAGGTTGCGCCGCGCACGGTCGCTCAGAAAGGCGCAGAATCGGGCAGCACTTTCACTCCGGCAATGAAGATGATCCGCTTCGACGACCTGCAGTTGTTCGTCCGCACGGCCGCACTGGGCAGCTTCTCCCAGGCGGCCCGCGAGGCCGATCTGTTACCCGGACAGGTCGCTGCAGCCGTGGCGCGGCTGGAACGCGAACTGGACCTGCGCCTGTTCGTGCGTACCACCCGCAGCCTGCGCCTGACCGGCGAGGGCGCGCTGTACCTGCCGTATGCGCAGGAGGTGCTGGCTACCCTGCGCGAAGGGCGGGCCCGCGTGCAGGGCGAGGACGCCGAACTGCATGGCACGCTGCAGCTGTCGGCGCCGTCGGACTTTGGTCGCAACCTGCTGCTGCCGTGGCTGACCGCGTTCCGAGCCGCGCATCCACGGCTGCGCCTGCACCTGCGGCTGTCCGATGAAGTGGCCGACGTGTTCCGCGATCCGGTCGATGTGGCGATCCGCATCGGCCACTTCGACGACGCCAGCTACGTGGCCCTGCCCCTGCTCGAAGGCAACCGTCGTGTGCTCGCGGCTTCGCCCGATTACCTGCAGCGACGGGGCACGCCGGTGCGCCTGGACGAACTGCGCGAGCACGATTGCCTGGTCTACCAGCTCAGTGGCCGCGCCTACGATCGCTGGTCGTTCGAGGTCGAAGGGCGCCGCACCGTGATCCCGGTGCGCGGCCCGCTGGTCTGCGACGACGCCGACGTGGTGCGGCGCTGGGCGGTGGCCGGCGAAGGCATCACCTACAAATCCTGGCTGGACCTGCGCGAAGACGTGCTGGCCGGACGCCTGCAGCTGCTGCTCGACGGCGTCGGCAGCCACATTCCGCTGCAGCTGGTGTGCCCGCACCGCAAGCAGTTCTCGCCGGCGGTGCGGCAGCTGCATGCGCAGCTGCGCCAGCACCTGCAACCGCTGCTGTCTGGCATGCCCGATGGACTCCCCCACCCCCTGTCGCCCACCCCGGTGCTGGCCGACAATGGCAGCCCCCCGTAAGAGAGAACACCGCCATGCCGTGGATGGGCATCCAGGACCTGTGGACGTTTCTGGTCGCTGTGCTGGTGTTTCTCGCCCTGCCCGGCCCCGGCACCTTCACCCTGCTGACCGCCACCGGCCGTGGCGGCGTGCGCGGCGGCTACACCGCACTGGCCGGCCTGCTGGTCGGTGACCAGATCCTGATGTGGCTGGCGCTGGCCGGTGTCGCCGCACTGCTGAAGGCCAACCCCTTGGTCTTCCACGCTGTGCAGTACCTGGGTGCGGCCTACCTGGTATGGGTGGGCATCAGCCTGCTGCGCACGCCGAAGCACGAGGGCGGTGACGCCGGCCCGATCCGCATGCAGCCGGGCCGCTACTTCCAGCAGGCGATCCTGGTCAGCCTGCTCAACCCGAAGGCGATCCTGTTCTACATGGCCTTCCTGCCGCTGTTCATCGATCCGAAGGCGCACCAGGGCATCGCCACCTTCGCGGCCCTGGCCGGCATCATCCTGGTGGTCAGCATCGCCTACTGCTCGATGCTGATCGGTGTGGGCAACCTGGCCCGCCGCCGGTTGATCCAGCATCCGCGCATCAGCGATGCGCTGCGCCGGGTGGCCGGCCTGTTCCTTGTCGGGTTCGGCATCCGGTTGGGGTTGAACGGATGAAGGCCTGGCTGGCAACCGCGGTCGCACTACTGCTCGCCGGCACCGCCTCTGGCACCACCGTGCAGGACCATCGCTGCCTGAGCGGCGGTCGCAATGACAGCATCCACCTGGAATGGCGCTGGCTGAAAGACGGCCGGGCCGATGTGCGCTACGCCGGGCAGCGCGAGCGCCTGCCCCTGCACCGGATCTCGATGGAGACCACGGTGCTGGCCGAAGATCGCCCGTACCAGTTCGACAGCGTCTGGGAAGAACGCATCGACGGACGCCTCAACGGCCGCTACCTGCTGAGCACGCAGGGTGCCCTGGTGCTGGATCTGCGTTACGAACGCGCCCGCGATGGCCGCAGCACCACCTTCCACGACGACCCCGAAGCCTGGCAGGAAGACGGCTGCCGCTGGCCCGGCAGGGTGGCTGAGTGAGCACCATCGACGACGACACCCTGCTGGAGCGCAGCTGGGAGTATCGGGAGGAGACGCTGTACCGGCGGTTGTTCGGCGATACCGGACCGGGGATCTACCCCCTCGACATGGATCTGCTGCGCAACGTCTTCAAGCAGGAGCAGATCGACCCGCGCTGGCTGCATGTCGGCGTCAATGCGTGCCCTCCGCACGGTGATCGACGGCACTGGATCTATGTCAGCACCGGCCTGTCCAACCCCTGGGAAGGGCGGCACGAAGATGGAGATTCGGGGTGGGGCATCGAACTGATGCTTGAGACGCAGGATGAAGCGACGTGGGCGCTGACCACCTTGCGCTGGTTCACCGCGTACCACCTGCTGCTGTGCCACTCGCGCATGCCCGGCAATCCGTTGGCGCCATGGGACAGGCTGAAGCTGGGGGGGCCGGTGGATCACGCAGGGAGCATGCTGCAGGCGGCCGTCTTCGTTCCGTCATTGCACTTTCCGGGACCCCAGCAACTGCCATCGGGACGATTCGACTTCCTGCAGCTGCTGCCGTTGACCCTGGACGAGCACGCGTTCGGCCGCGCGCATGGCTTCGAAGTGCTGGTGGCCCAGTTGAGAACCCAAGGTGCGGCGCCGGTGATCGATCCGCAGCGGGTCAGCATCGATCTGGCCCCTGCTCTCGTACTTCAATCGCCTCCGGGCTCGCCTTGAGGGATCGAATCATTTCGAACCCTGCCAGCATTTGTGCCGATTCCGGCAGCGTGGCCGGGGTGCAGCGCGCGCCCCGCCATGCATGACCCCCGTCAGTGGTAATGCTGCGCTGCGTTCGGTCACACTCGGGAACTTGTCGTTCTTAGTCACCCCTTCCGAGGCCTGCATGTCCCTGTTCCGGCGCAAGTCCCTAGATTCCGTCACCGTCCACGAGGCCGGCAGGCGTCTGATCCCGACGCTCAGCTGGCCGCACCTGATCGCGCTGGGTATTGGCGCCATCGTCGGTACCGGCATCTACACACTGATCGGCGTCGGTGCCAACCTGGCCGGCCCGGCCGTGCTGATCTCCTTCGCCATCGCCGGTGCGGTCTGCGCCTGTGCGGCGCTGTCCTACGCCGAGCTGTCGACGATGATGCCGGCCGCCGGCAGTGCCTACACCTACAGCTACAGTGCGCTGGGCGAGGTGTTTGCCTGGGTGGTGGGCTGGAGTCTGATCCTGGAGTACTCGCTGGTGGTGAGTACGGTGGCGGTGGGCTGGTCCGGCTACTTCGTCGGCTTCCTCGAATGGGTCCACACCCAGTTCGGCTGGAACGTGCACCTGCCGGCCTGGCTGGCGGCCGGCCCGCACGTGGAAGGCGGCATGATCAACCTGCCGGCGATCATCATCACCTGGCTGGTGGCCGGCATGCTGATGGCCGGCACCAAGGAAAGCGCCACCCTCAACGCCATCCTGGTGGTGTTCAAGCTGATCGCGCTGGCTATCTTCGTGGCCGTGGCCCTGCCCGCCTTCGACAGCGCCAACCTGCAGCCGTTCATGCCGTATGGCTTCGCCAAGTCGATGGGCCCCGATGGCGTCGAGCACGGCGTGATGGCAGCGGCGGCGATCATCTTCTTCGCCTTCTACGGCTTCGATGCGATCTCCACCGCCGCCGAGGAAACCAAGAACCCGGGCCGCGACCTGTCGATCGGCATCATCGGTTCGATGATCGGCTGCACCATCGTCTACGTGCTGGTGGCGCTGGCCGCCGTGGGTGCGATGAGCTACGCCGTGTTTGGCCACAGCGCCGAGCCGCTGGCGCTGATCATGCGCCAGCTGGGCCATCCGACCGCGGCGATGGTGATCGGCGTGATCGCGATCATCGCCCTGCCGACCGTGCTGCTGGCCTTCCTGTACGGCCAGAGCCGCATCTTCTTCGTGATGAGCCGTGATGGCCTGCTGCCGCGTGGCCTGTCCAAGGTCAACGCGCGCACCGGCACGCCGGTGGCGACCACGCTGTTCACCGCAGTGGTGGTGTCGGCGCTGGCCGGTGTGGCGCGCCTGGACGAGATTGCCGCGCTGGCCAACGCCGGTACCCTGGCCGCGTTCACCGCCGTCGGCATCTGCCTGGTGGTGCTGCGCCTGCGCGAGCCGAACCGCGAGCGCACGTTCCGCACGCCGCTGGCCTTCGTGGTCGGCCCGCTGGCCGCACTGGGCTGCATCTACCTGTTCCTCAGCCTGCCGCACACCACCCAGCTGTATTTCCTGCTGTGGAACGTGGCCGGCCTGGTGCTGTACTTCCTGTACAGCCGTCGCCACGCGCTGATCGCGAAATAACCGGATCACCGGTAGTGCCGGCCGCTGGCCGGCACCTCTCATCCTGTTGATACGGGCAATGCCGGCCAGCGGCCGGCACTACCACAGGGCGGTCAACCGCCCTGCTTTGCCGCATAGTCCTGCGCCTGGCGCATCACCCGCAGCAGGTTGCCGCCCCAGATGCCGGCAATCTGCTGCTCGGTGTAACCCTTGCGCAGCAGCCACGCGGTGATCTTCGGCAGCTGGCTGACATCGGGCAGGTCGCTCAGGCCACCGCCGCCATCCCAGTCCAGGCCGATGCCCACGTGCTCGGGGCCGACCACCTTGAGGATGTGCTCGAAGTGGGCGAAGAAGTCGTCGAGGCTGGCATGGCGCACCGGGTGTTCGTGGTCCAGCGCCTGCTCGGCCTTCAGCAGGGCGACGCCCTGCTCGATGCCCATGCCTTCCCAGCCACCCAGCTGCTTGCTCAGCGCTTCCTCGGCCTGCTTGCGCTCGGGCGTCTTTGCGGTGTCGATCAGGTAGCCACCATAGGCGTTCACCTGGATCACGCCGCCGGCCTTGGCCAGCTTGCGCAGGCGCGCATCATCAAGATTGCGCGGGTGGTCGTAGACCGCCTTGGCTGAGCTGTGCGACAGCACGAACGGCACCGGCATCATTGCCAGCAGGTCATCGAACACCGCGTCGGACGCATGCGACTGGTCGATCACGATGCCCAGCTTCACCGCCTGCTGCACCAGGACCTTGCCGGCCGGGCTCAGGCCTTTCCATTCCGCTCCCTTGGGGTCGGTGGCCGAATCGGCGAACTCGTTGTTGGCGAAGTGCACGGTACTGAGCAGGCGCAGGCCGGCACGGTGGTAGAACGAGAGCAGGCTGGGGTCTTCCACCAGCGGGCTGGCGTTTTCCATGCTGATGTAGACCACGCGCTTGCCGGCGGCCTTGATCCGTGCCGCGTCATCGGCGGTCAATGCCAGCGCGAAACGCTCGGGATTGGCGGCCAGCATTTCGCGGATCTCCAGCAGCCGCTGCAGGCCATGGTCACGCTCGGCGAGGTGCGCGGCTGGGCTGCGGTCGCCCTGATCGGTGTAGATCGCCCAGAAGCCACCGTCCAGCGCGCCCTCGACCATGCGCGGGTAGTCCACTTGCGAGAGTGCGTTGCGGTCGTGGCGCTGCTCGATGTCGAAGCCGGTCCGGCCGAAATTGGCCGGCGTATCCAGGTGGCTGTCGAGCGTGACCAGGCGCTGCTGCAGCGCCTTGGCGCGGGCCAGTTCCTGTGCGCTGAACTCGATGGCATGAGCCGACAGCGGCGCACACAGCGCCAGGGCAAGCACGACGGACAGGTGGCGCAACGATGGCATGGGCTCTCACCGGCAATGGGAAGAGCCCGACCATAGCGCTGCAGCCAGCAGATTTGTAGAGTCGAGCTCACGCTCGGCTGCCAGGCACCGCGAGTCGAGCATGAATCGTATTCACGGCCCAGCGGCCAGCTTCCCGCGCATTGCGATGCGTTCGAAACAATGGCGCCCCCAGGATCAGGTGGCGCGGCTCGCCTCTACATCGTCCCGCGGTCAGTCGACCACGCGGCAGAACACGGCCTTCAGGTAACGCGATTCCTGCACGTGGGCCATGAACGGATGGTCCGGACCGGCGCCAGCGACCTTCAGGATCTGGATCGTGCGGCCGGAGAAATACGCCGCGCGGCGCAGCATGTCGAGGAACTGGTCCTCGGCCACCAGGCCGGTGCAGGAGAACGTGGCGAACAGGCCGCCCGGCTTGACCACGCCCAGCGCCAGCTTGTTCATGTCCAGGTATTTCTTCAGCGCGGTGATGACCTGGTCGCGGTCGCGGGTCATCTTCGCTGGATCCAGGATCACCACGTCGTACTGCTCGCCGCGGTTGGCGGCGTCGCGCAGCCACGGGAAGATGTCGGACTGGATGAACTTCGGGCGCACGTTGTTCAGGCGCGAATTGCCCTTGGCGATCTGGATGACGTCCTCATCGATGTCGATGCCGACCACTTCCGAAGCGCCACGCGCAGCGGCATACACGGCGAAACCGCCGGTATTGCAGCACAGGTCCAGCACGCTCTTGCCTTCCACCTGCTGGCTCAGCCACTCGCGGTTCTCGCGCTGGTCGGCGAAGAAGCCGGTCTTGTGCGCGCCGGCCGGGTCGGCGCGGAACTTGATGCCGTACTCGGTGATCACCGACGCCTCGGTGGTGGTGTTGCCGTGGAAGTCGAAGCTCTCCTGCTTCTGCACGTGTTCGTCGGCGAAGCTGTGGAAACGGCAGCCCGGGAACTGCTCGCGCAGGGCGTCGTAGATCCATTCGCGGTGGCGGAACATGCCGGCGGCGAAGAACTCGACCACCACCAGGTCGCCGTAGCGATCCACCACCAGGCCGGACAGGCCGTCGCCTTCGCTGTGCACCACGCGCCAGGCGTCGGAGACCGCGTCGAGCTTCAGCACCTCACGGCGCAGCGACACCGCCTGGGCGATCTTGCGCGAGAACCAGCCGGCATCGACCGGCACGTTCTGGTCGTTTTCGAGGATGCGCACGGCGATGCGCGAGTGCCCGTTGTAGAACCCGCGGCCAATGAACTCGCCATCGATGCCGACCACGTCGACGATGGAACCGGGCTTGGGCCGGACGGTCGGTTTCTCGACCAGTTTCTGGAAGATCCACGGGTGGCTGGAACGCCACGCATTCTTGAGGCGGACAATCGGAAGGGGGGTATTCATCCACCCATTGTAAACCGGGCGCCGGGGGTCGGATCCCCGCAGGGGCTCTGACCGCAGTGTGGCGACAATGGGGTCGGAGCCCCTTTGAGGATCCGACCCCTGGCCCCCCCATTTGACGGCGGCGGGGCCAGACGGCAGAATCGGCGCCAGAAGGGGAGTAGCTCCCAGACGTTGTCGCCGTCATTTCGAGCCCGCAGGCTCCGGTGCAACGGCAGTTCCAGCCGACTGGAACTGCGAGCGAGACCTTCGCCGTACTGGCGAAGCTCTGTCCCTGGATCCCCCTCCCGATCCTCCGTTGCAGATCCTCGCCGTCCGGCCTGGCATTCATCTTTCCAACGGACATTCCCAATGCAGACGATCGGTAACGTGTGGTTGTGGGGCGGCTTCGCAGCGGTGGTGGTCATCGCCCTGCTGGTCGACCTCGTGTTGATGCGCCATGGTGGACCGCACAAGGTCACCTTCAAGGAGGCCCTGTGGTGGTCCATCGGCTGGGTCGCGCTGGCCCTGCTGTTCAATGCGGGCCTCTGGTACTACCTGAATGAGACCGCCGGCCAGGTGGTGGCCAACAAGGTCGGCCTCGAGTTCCTGACCGGCTACCTGGTCGAGAAGGCGCTGGCGGTCGACAACATCTTTGTGTTCCTGATGATCATGAGCTACTTCGCGGTGCCGGAGGAGCAGCGCCAGAAGGTGCTGATCATCGGCATCCTGGGCGCGATCGTGCTGCGTACGATCATGATCTTCGCCGGCAGCGTGCTGATCAGCCAGTTCCATTGGCTGCTTTACGTGTTCGGTGCCTTCCTGCTGTTCACCGGCTGGAAGATGTGGTTCGCCGCCGGCCAGGAGCCGGACCTGGAGACCAATCCCGCCCTGCGCTGGATGCGCAAGCACCTGCGCCTGCTGCCGGACTATGCCGGCAACGCACTGAGCGTGAAGCGCGACGGCGTGCGCTGGTTCACCCCGCTGTTCGCGGTGCTGATCCTGATCGCGGTCACCGACGTGATCTTCGCCGTGGACAGCATCCCGGCGATTTTCGCGATCACCACCGACCCGTTCATCGTGCTCACCTCCAACGTATTCGCGGTACTGGGCCTGCGCGCGATGTTCTTCCTGCTGGCCGGCATGGCCGACCGCTTCCACCTGCTGCCGTATGGCCTGGCGCTGGTGCTGGGCTTCATCGGCATCAAGATGATGATCATCGACCTGTTCAAGATCCCGACCCCGGTGTCGCTGGGCGTGGTCGCGGTGATCATCGCCGCCACCGTGGTACTGAGCCTGAAGTACCCGCCGAAGGAAGGCTCCGGCCACACCTGATCATGGCCGGCCGGCGGGATTGTCCCGCCGGCCGCACCCACTCTCCCGTTGCGGTGGCCTTGGTTTCGCGCCAGTCACCGCCATTGCTGAGGTATGGACAACAACGCGCCCCTGCCCGCTGGCGACCTGCCGGCCCCCCGCAATGACCGCTCGCGCATCCTGCGGGCGTTCAATGTCAGCCTGGCCGCCGTGCTGGTGCTGGTGGCCGTGTTCGCCCTGCAGGGCACCTTCGACTGGCGGCCGTGGGCGGTCGCGCCGCTGGAAGCCAAGGGCCTGCTTGGCCTGATCGGCGGCCCGATGCTGCATGCCTCGGTCGAGCACATCGCCGCCAACAGCATCGCGATCCTGATCCTGGGCACGCTGGCCGGCAGCGTCTACCCGAAAGCCACCGTGCGCGCCCTGCCCCTGCTGTGGCTGGGCTCGGGCATCGGTGCGTGGATGCTGGGCAATCCGGGCAGCGTGCACCTGGGCGCCAGCGGCGTCACCCATGGCCTGATGTTCCTGCTGGCGAGCCTGGGCCTGCTGCGCCGCGACCGTGCAGCGATTGCCACCGGCCTGATCGGCATGCTGTTCTACGGCGGCATGCTGATGACCATCCTGCCGCACGCCGACGGCGTGTCCTGGCAGTCGCACATGGGCGGCGCCTTCGCCGGCATCATCGCCGCGCTGCTGTTCCGCAACGCCGACCCGCTGCCGCCGCGCCCGCGCTACAGCTGGGAAGACGAAGAAGACGAGGCCGAACCGCTGGCCGACGACGAGCTGGAACCGCCGTCACCGCAGCGCGTGCCGGTGCTGTGGCAGCCGCGCGAAGGTCAGGACTACGTGGTGATTCCATTCCGCCGGCCAGACGAGCCGCGCGGCTGAAAATGCCCCGGTAGTGCCGGCCGCTGGCCGGCACCCTCATGATCCGGTAGTGGCCGACCTTGGTCGGCGGTTGTTGTGTGCCAACCAAGGTTGGCATCTACCAGAGTCCGTCAGTTCGCCGCATTCCCCGCTGCGCCCATGCCATCCACCGCCTGTCGGCCCAGTGCCGGGTCATCGGTGAAGAACGCATCGATGCCGGTGGCCAGATAGGCACGCATCTCGGCAATCGAACCCTCGGCATTGCGCGCATTGTCGGCGCCCTTGCGCAGGTTGCTGGCCTGGAAGTGGTTCTCCGGACGGAAGGTGTACGGAATCACCATCAGGCCCACCGCATGTGCGTCCTGTACCAGCGTGGTCGGAGTGCTCAGCGCGCCCTTGGCGTCCAGCGGAATGATCGAGCGCAGTTCCGGGCCGATGCTGTCGGCGTAGCTGGCGATGTCCTTCAGTCCTGCCGGC
This sequence comes from Stenotrophomonas sp. YJH_SMC_19, assembly GCF_059367915.1. Lineage (NCBI taxonomy): Bacteria > Pseudomonadati > Pseudomonadota > Gammaproteobacteria > Lysobacterales > Lysobacteraceae > Stenotrophomonas > Stenotrophomonas sp. YJH_SMC_19. The sequence continues at coordinate 45,093 of NZ_JCAFRI010000019.1, read as the reverse complement.
GTCATCATCTGGGCGTAGGTCAGCTTGCCACCGGCCTTGGCGATGTCGGCCGGCTGGGTGTCGCCCTTCCACAGCAGTTGCAGCAGGCGGATGTTGCTGCCACGCGGGATCTTGCCGCGCAGGTAGCGCAGGTTGGCGGTCTCGAACGACTGGATGGTGACCGGGCCGACGTTGGTATAGGCATTGCCACGCAGCGCGGTCAGGAGCTTGTCTTCCATCGGCAGGCCGATCGACTGGAAGTAGGTCGGGTGCTTGATCTCCGGTACCAGGCCGATGCCACGGTTGGCACGCCCGGCCTGCTGGACAAGGAATGCGAGGATCTCGTCCAGGCTGGCGATGCGGAACTGGCCGTCATAGGCGGTGCTGCGCAGTTCCGGCAGGCGCTCGCGCGCGTACAGGGTCTTCAGCTCGGCCAGGGTGAAGTCTTCGGTGAACCAGCCGTCCACCTTCTGCCCGTCGATGACCTTGCTGGTGCGGCGGCTGGCGAATTCGGGATGCGAGGCCACATCAGTGGTGCCGCTGATCTCGTTCTCGTGGCGGGCCACCATCACCCCGTCCCTGGTCATCACCAGGTCCGGCTCGATGTAGTCGGCGCCATCGGCGATCGCCTGCGCATAGGCGGCCAGGGTGTGCTCGGGCAGCAACGCGCTCGCCCCGCGATGACCATAGACCGACACCTTGTGCGCGGCCGGGGTGGAGGATTCAGCACTCATGGCCACCGATGGTGCCACGGCCAGCGACAACAGCAACGCACAACCCCACGACTTCACTGCGACTTCCCCAAGCGGTATGTGATGGGCGTCAGTATGCGGCGGCAATGTGACAGGTGGGGGACCTGGGGTCGGATCCCCGGAGGGGATCCGACCCCGTAGCGATCCCGGGGAGCTCGTTCGGCTGGGTTGCCGGCCAGCGGCCGGCACTACCAAGGCTTACTTGCCGATGCAGAAACTGGAGAAGATCCTCCCCAGCAGATCATCGGCACTCATCTGCCCAGTGATCTCACCCAGCGCGTCATGCGCCAGCCGCAGTTCCTCGGCGGCCAGCTCCAGGTGCTCGTGCGCCAGCTCGCCATCGGCGCGCTGCGCATGTTCCTGCGCACGTTCGATTGCATCCACATGGCGCGTGCGCGCGGAGAACTCGCCATCCACCTGCTCCCCTGCCCCGGCCGAAGCGATCGAACGCAGACGCGCGTGCAGATCGTCGAGCCCGGCGCCGGTGGCGGCCGAAACGAACACGCGGTCCGGATCGTCCAGCGACGGCAACGCCTCCAGCAGGTCCGACTTGTTGTGGATGTAGACCTTGTGCGGCACCGCCGCCACGGCCTCGCCCAGCGCCGCTTCGCCAGCCGCCGGATCGCGCGCATCCAGCACGATCAGCGCCAGATCGGTGCGCTCGATTTCCACGTGGGCGCGGCGCATGCCTTCGCGTTCGATGGCATCACCACCGTCGCGCAGGCCGGCGGTGTCGACCAGGGTCAGCTCCAGGCCGTCCAGGCGGATGGTCTCGCGCAGGGTGTCGCGGGTGGTACCGGCGATGTCGGTGACGATGGCGCGTTCGCTGCCGGCCAGCGCGTTGAGCAGTGAACTCTTGCCGGCGTTCGGCGGACCGATCAGCACCGCGTGCAGGCCATCGCGCAGGCGACGGCCGCGTTCGGCATCGCGGCGCAGCAGGGCCAGATCGCTGCGCGCCTGTTCCAGCCCACGCCGCACCTGCGCGCCACCGAGCGTATCCAGCGGTTCGTCGGCAAAATCGATGGCCGCTTCCACGTGGATGCGCAGCAGCACCAGCTGCTCGACCACGGCGTCGATGCGGCGCGAGAACACGCCATCCAGCGAGCGACGTGCCGCGCGCGCGGCGCGGTTGTCGCCCGCGGCGATCAGGTCGGCGATGGCCTCGGCCTGGGCCAGGTCGAGCTTGCCGTTGAGGAATGCCCGTTCACTGAACTCACCCGGCCGCGCCTGGCGCGCGCCGAGCGCGATGCAGCGCGCGACCAGCTGCTGCAGCAGCACCGGGCTGCCGTGGCCCTGCAGTTCCACCACTTCCTCGCCGGTGAAGCTGTTCGGTGCCGGGAACCACAGCACGATGCCATCGTCGATGACCTCGCCTTCGGCATCACGCAGGCGCGCGTAGTGCGCGTGGCGCGGACGCAGTGCAGGTGCACCCAGTGCATTGGCGATGGCCGCAGCACGCGGGCCGGACAGGCGCAGCAGGCCGACACCGCCGGCGCCAGGGGCGCTGGCGATGGCGACGATGGTGTCGGTGCGGATCGCGTCGTTCATGGCTCAGAGCTTCTCCAGCTGTGCGCGCGCCTGGGCCGCGCCACTGCCCTGCGGCTGCAACGCCAGGTAGGTGGTGTAGGCCTGCTTGGCCTTGGCCTTGTCGCCGGCGTTGAAGTAGGCATCACCCAGGTTGAGATAGGCCACTGCACGCGAGGGGTCGATCTTCAGCGTGTTCTCCAGCCAGCGCGCAGCTTCGGCATAGCGCTGCTGGCGGTAGTAGACGAAGCCGAGGTTGTTGGCGGCCTGGGCGAAGTCCGGACGCAGCTTCAGTGCCTCGGTGAACTGCGCCACCGCCTCGTCGTACTGCTTCTCGCGGTACAGCTGCAGGCCGCGGTCATTGGCCTGCTGCGCGCGCTGGCGATCCGACGCCGGGCCCGCAGTGGGCACCACCAGCTCGGCCTTGCCGCCCTGCAGGTCGGCCACCGTCACCGGCGCCTGGCTGCCCTTGGCTTCGCTGGCGGCTTCAACCTTGTTGTTCAGTGCGATCGCATCGGCGGTCAACTGGCGCGTATCGGCATTGAGGAACTCCTGGCTGTCCGGCACCTGGAACACGAACTCGCCGCCCTGCGAACCGGGCAGGCTGCCGAAGGCCGGGGTCTGGTGTGAAACGGCTGAGACGGCCGGCGCAACGTAGGCGGCCAGTTCGGTACCGGTGATCAGCCCATCGCCGTTGAGGTCGCCCTTGCCGGCCAATGCCTGCAGCAGCACCCAGGTGAACACCGAGTGGCCGTTCGGACCGGCGTCGGCCACCTGCTGGTCGGCACCGCCGGCGGTCAGCATCTGCCGCGCGCTGCGCCGCGCGTTCTCGCGCAGGAACGACGACGACGATGGACCGCCACGGGTCAGGCCCAGGCCGCTGTAGCAGGCATCCATCACGAACATCACGTGCTTGGCCTGCATGCTCTCGGCGATGTTCTGGATGTCGGTCATCGCGATGGCGTCGGTAGCGAATTCCTTCGGGTCCGAATCGACCGGGATGATGTAGCCGAGGTCGCGCCCGGAGGCGAGCTGGCGGGTCGCGCCATGGCCGGCGAAGAACACGAACACGCGATCGTTCTTGCCAGTGCGGTCATCGGCCAGACGGTCGTGGAAGGCAGCCAGGATGTTGTTGCGCGTGGCTTGCTCGTTCTTCAGCACGATCACCTGCGAGGACGGGAAGCCGAACTGCCCGGTCAGGGTATCGGCCACCGCCTGCGCATCGTGGCTGGCGTACTCCAGCTTCGGCCACTTGGCGTAGTTGTCGATGCCGACCACGATCGCCCAGGACTTCTCGTAGCCGGTGGTGACGGTGGCATCGTTGGTCGCGCCCTTGCGCGCACGGGCGACCGTGAAGTCGCGGCCGTTCCAGCCAGCGAACTGGTAGCCATCGGCGATCAGCCGGTCGAGGATCTGCGGCAGCGCCTTCACCGCACGATCGTGAATGTCGTGGAACAGGATGATGCCGCGCTGTTCCTTGTTCACCTGGTCGAGTACGCGCTGCACGATCGACTCCGGCACCGGGTCGGCCCAGTCCATCGAGTCGATGTTCCACATGATCGACTTCAGCCCGGCTTCGTTGAGCAGCTGCAGGCCTTCGGCATTGCGTGCGCCATAGGGGAAGCGGAACAGCGGCGCGCGCTTGCTGTCGACATCCTTCAGCAGCGTGTCGGTGTCCAGCACCTGCTGGCGCAGCGCGTCACCGGTGGTGCGCGACAGCTGGGCGTGGGTCAGGCTGTGATTGCCGACCGCATAGCCCTCTTCCATCAGGTTGCGGCTGATCTTCGCCATCGGGCCGAGGCTGACCTTGCCGTCGGCCTCGACCTTGCCGAGGTTGCGGCCCACTTCGAAGAACACGCCCGGCACATCGTAGCGCTTGAGGATGGCCACCACTTCATCGGTGTAGGCCTTGTGCGGGCCATCGTCGAAGGTGAGCACAACGGTCTTGGCCGGCAGGTCGCGGCCGAAGATCTCGCGGTCGCTGTCCTTCATCGACATCGGGTACGGCTCGATCACGCCATAGTCGCGCAGGATCGCTTCGCGGCTGTAGTCCTTGTGCAGGTGGGCGATGTAGTCGTCCCACTTCTCACGCTTCAGTTCGATGGCGCGGGTGCGCTCGAAACGGCTGAAGATGCGGGTCAGTTCCTGGTTGTAGTTGCGCTCGATCTCATCAAGCGCCTCCAGGTCCTCACCGATGCGCTGGTGCAGCTTCACCGCCGGCAGCGACGAATCGGTGCCGACCCGTTCATGCAGGTCACGCAGCACTTCGCGGAAGGCCAGGCGGTCGGCGTCGAACAGTTCCGGCGCCGACTCGATGTAGTCCAGCACGGTGCCGAGGGTGGCGAAGCGCTGCGGACTGGAGCCGCGCAGCAGCGTGTCGAACTGCGCGGCGATGGCCGTGCGCTGTTCCAGGCCATCGTGGAACAGCTGCTGGCCCACGCGCGTGGAGGTACCGCGGTCGGCAGCCGACTGCTGTTCCTCGTCGGCCAGCAGCACGGTGATGCGGCGGTAGCCGTCGAGCTGCTTCTGCAGTGCGGCCAGCAACGGTGCAGCGGCGGGATCGGCGGCGGCCGCGGCCTGCGCGCTGGGCTGGGTGACCGTGGTCGCCGGCGCCTTCGCGTCCTTGTCGCCACAGCCGGCAACGACCAGGGTCAACAACAGCGACGGCAGGAACAGGCGGAACGACGACGCACGCTGCATGGTGGACTCGAAGGTGGGAGGAACGGTGTGCCGGCGATTCTAACGCCGCATGCGAAAAGCCCGCCTTGCGGCGGGCTTTTGCTGGGGTCAGCCGGCCAGCGGCCGGCTCTACCGATTACTTCTTTTTGAGCGGGGCCGGCGCGGTGGTGGCCGGGACCGGCTCGCCGCCATGGCGCTTGGTCATCCACCACTGCTGCAGCAGGCCCAGGCCGCCGTTGACCACCCAGTACAGGACCAGGCCGGACGGCATGAAGGCCATCATGACGCCGAACACCAGCGGCATGAACTGCATCATCTTCTGCTGCATCGGGTCCATGCCCGGTGCCGGGGTCAGCTTCTGGGTGAACCACATCACTGCCACGTTGATGACCGGCAGGATGAAGTACGGGTCGCGTGCGGTCAGGTCCTGGATCCAGCCGAACCAGGGCGCCTGGCGCAGTTCGACCGATTCCACCAGCACCCAGTACAGAGCGAAGAAGATCGGCATCTGGATGAGGATCGGCAGGCAGCCCCCCATCGGATTGATCTTTTCCTTCTTGTACAGCTCCATCATCGCGGTCTGGAACTTCTGGCGGTCATCGCCATAGCGTTCCTTCAGCTGCGCGATGCGCGGCTGGAAACGACGCATCTTGGCGCCGCTCTTGTACTGGGTTGCCGACAGCGGGTACAGCACCAGCTTCAGCAGCACCACCAGGCCGACGATCGCCCAGCCCCAGTTGCCGACCAGCTTGTGCACCTGGTTCAGCACCCAGAACAGGCCCTGGCCGATCACCGCCATCATCGAGAAGCGGCTGTAGTCGACCACGCGGTCCAGGCCCGGCACGTCTTCCTTGGCGATCAGGTTGACCAGCTTCGGGCCGACCCACAGGCGGGCTTCGGTGCTGGTGGACTGGCCCGGGGCCACGGTGAAGGCCGGGCCACGCGCTTCGATCAGGTCACGACCAGCCACCTGCGACAGCACGTAGTGTGCGGTCTGGTCCTTCTGCGGGATCCAGGCGGTGAAGAAGTGGTGCTGCAGCATCGCCAGCCAGCCGCCGGTGATGTTCTGGTTCAGCGTGCCGTCTTCCAGGTAGTCCTTGAACGCACGACGCTGGTACTTCTTGTCGTTGTCGTACCAGGTGGCACCGTTGAAGCTGAAGGAATCGGGGTTGGTCATGCTCCGCGACAGGATGGTCGGGGTGCGGTCCAGGGTGCGGTAGACGTAGCCGTTCCACGGCGCGGCGCCAGCGTTGCTGACTTCGTCCTTGAAGCGCACGGCGTACTCGTTGCGCGAGACGGTCAGGGTGCGCTTGATGGTCACGCCGTTGTCGGCGGTCCACACGAACGGGATCTGCAGCTCGTTCTGGCCCTTGGCCAGCACGAAGTCCTTGGTGTCACCCACCAGCTTGAAGCCGTCGGCGCCGGGGACCGGGGTGTTCCTGTCTTCGCTGGCCCAGCCACTGATCGCGCTGTACGGGTGCGCGGGGTCTTCGGTCAGCAGGCGGACCGGCGGGCTGCCTTCGTCCTTGGTCTGCGGGAACTGCAGCAGCTCGGCGTCGAGCACGCGGCCGCCGTCGAGCACCAGGCGCAGCACGTCGGTGGTGACGGTCACGCGCTGGCTGGCCGGGGTAGCGCTGGCCTGGGCCTGTGCGGCGGCCTGGCCGGGGGCGCCCGGCACCTGGGCGCTGGGGATGGCGCCGGGGTTCGCGCCCGGAACACTCTGTGCGGCGGCCGGGGCCGACGTGGTGGTTGGTGCCGGGGTCGGAGCAGCCTTTTCACGGCTCCACTCCATCCACAGCAGCACGGCCACCATCAGCCAGGCAAAAATGAGGAATACGCGGGTCTGGTTCATCAGCGGACAGGCTCGGCGGGGCCGGGACGCGATGCCGGCTCGGTCAAAGAAGGAGTTGCGATGCCATCAGGCGGCGGCATTGTGCCGTCCACGCCCGGCGTGGGCAATGCACGCAGGCGACGCAGCAGGCGCAGGAAGGCCTGGCGGATCTCGTCGTTGCTGGCGGAACGCGCAGCACTACGAGCCACGACGACAAAGTCGCCTGGCTGGATGTCGGTACGTGTCTGACGCAGGATGTCGCGCAGGACGCGCTTGATCCGGTTACGCCCGACGGCGTTCGGATCAACCTTGCGGGAAACCGCCAGACCCAGCCTGGCCGGCCGGTCAGCCGGCAGCCAGTGCAGGGTCATCAGCGGATCGGACACACGGCGGGCGCCGTTGAAGACCGTTGAGTATTCGGCACGCGTGCGAACCCGCGCAGAGCGAGGGAATCGCTTGCGCGGGTCTGCAGTATTCACTGTCGAAGGGATTGCGTCTGCCGCGGGGTGCGGCATGGCAATCAGGCGCTCAGGACTTTGCGGCCCTTGGCGCGGCGACGCGACAGGATCTTGCGGCCGTCAGCGGTCTTCATACGGGCACGGAAGCCGTGGTCGCGCTTACGCTTGAGGTTGCTGGGCTGGTAGGTGCGCTTCGTGGCCATTGGGGGCCTCTCGTATGAATGGGACGGAAAGAACCGGAAATTCTAGAGAGGTACCCTGCCCCAAGTCAACCCCTGGCAGCTACGCGAATTCACCGGGCTGTGCAATAGCTGTGGATGTTTTTGTGAATAAGTAGGGGACAAGCATTCCGAAGGCGGGCGCTCGGTGGTAGTCTGAGCCATCCATTTCCCCCCTTTCAGGCCTGTGTTTGGGCGCCTTGTCGCGTCCATGCCCCGGCCACCGGACGATTATTGCTGATGGATGCTTGGTCCCGTAGTCTCGAGCGCCTCGAAGCGGAGTTCCCGCCGGAAGACGTTCATACCTGGCTGAAGCCACTGCAGGCCGATCTGCGCGTGGACAGCCTGGTGCTGTATGCACCGAATGCCTTCATCGTCGACCAGGTCCGCGAGCTGTACCTGGCCCGGATCCGCGAACTGCTGGCGCACTTCGCCGGTTTCAGCGACGTTTTTCTTGAAATCGGCTCGCGCCCGCGCCCTGTGGAGGCGCAGAACGCGCCGGTTTCCACGCCGTCGGCGCATGTGTCCAGCGAACCGCAGGTGCCGTTCGCCGGCAACCTGGACAACCACTACACGTTCGCCAACTTCGTCGAAGGCCGCAGCAACCAGCTGGGCCTGGCCGCCGCCTTCCAGGCGGCGCAGAAGCCGGGCGACCGCGCGCACAACCCGCTGCTGCTGTACGGGGGCACCGGCCTGGGCAAGACCCACCTGATGTTCGCCGCCGGCAACGCCATGCGCCAGGCCAATCCGGGCGCGAAGGTGCTGTACCTGCGTTCGGAACAGTTCTTCAGCGCGATGATCCGGGCCCTGCAGGAAAAGACCATGGATCAGTTCAAGCGCCAGTTCCAGCAGGTGGACGCGCTGCTGATCGATGACATCCAGTTCTTCGCCGGCAAGGACCGCACCCAGGAAGAGTTCTTCCACACCTTCAACGCGTTGTTCGATGGCAAGCAGCAGATCATCCTGACCTGCGACCGCTATCCGCGCGAAGTCGAGGGCCTGGAAGCGCGCCTGAAGTCGCGGCTTGCCTGGGGCCTGTCGGTCGCGATCGAACCGCCGGACTTCGAGACCCGCGCCGCGATCGTGCTGGCCAAGGCACGCGAACGCGGTGCCGAGATTCCCGATGATGTTGCGTTCCTGATCGCCAAGAAGATGCGCTCCAACGTGCGCGACCTCGAAGGCGCGCTCAATACCCTGACCGCCCGCGCCAATTTCACCGGCCGCGCGATCACCACCGAATTCGCCCAGGAAACCCTGCGCGACCTGCTGCGCGCCCAGCAGCAGGCGATCAGCATTCCCAACATCCAGAAAACCGTTGCCGACTACTACGGCCTGCAGATCAAGGATCTGCTGTCGAAGCGTCGGACCCGCTCGCTGGCACGCCCGCGCCAGGTCGCCATGGCCCTGACCAAGGAACTGACCGAGCACAGCCTGCCCGAGATCGGCGATGCCTTTGCCGGTCGCGATCACACCACGGTGCTGCATGCCTGCCGCCAGATCCGGACCCTGATGGAAACCGACGGCAAGCTCCGCGAGGACTGGGACAAGCTGATCCGGAAGCTGAGCGAATGATGCACGGATGCCGATGAGGCGTCATCGCACAAAACGGTGCAGAATCCGGTAGCAAGCGCGGGACACGTTGTGGATAAAAATGGCGTTTGAAATCGCGTCGGTTTTATCCACAGCTTTCCCCACCCCCTGGGGGTCGGTAATACAGAGGGTTTCGATGCCAGAAATCCTTTTATTTACAAAGACTTAGCGTTGTTTTCCAGCGATTCTGTCTCTACCAGCACCACCAAGCTTTTGATTTATTCCACATTTTTTAAAGCATAGGGGCACGGAACCACATGCGTTTCACACTGCAGCGCGAAGCCTTTCTCAAGCCGTTGGCACAGGTCGTCAACGTGGTCGAACGCCGCCAGACCCTTCCGGTTCTGGCCAATTTCCTGGTCCAGGTGCAGAACGGCCAGCTGTCGCTGACCGGTACCGACCTGGAAGTGGAAATGGTGTCGCGGATCGCGGTTGAAGATGCCCAGGACGGCGAAACCACCATTCCCGCCCGCAAGCTGTTCGAGATCATCCGCGCCCTGCCCGACGGCAGCCGGATTACCGTCTCGCAGACCGGTGACAAGATCACCGTGCAGGCCGGCCGTAGCCGCTTCACCCTGGCTACCCTGCCCTCCAACGACTTCCCGTCGGTGGACGAAGTGGAAGCTACCGAGCGTGTGGCGATCGGCGAAGCAACCCTGAAGGAACTGATCGAGCGCACTGCGTTCGCGATGGCCCAGCAGGACGTGCGCTACTACCTCAACGGCCTGCTGTTCGACCTGCGCGGCGATGCGCTGCGCACGGTCGCCACCGACGGCCATCGCCTGGCCCTGTGCGAAACCGATCTGGCCAAGCCCAGCGGTTCCAAGCGCCAGATCATCGTGCCGCGCAAGGGCGTGACCGAGCTGCAGCGCCTGCTGGAGAGCGGCGATCGCGAGATCGAACTGGAAGTCGGCCGCAGCCACGTGCGCGTCAAGCGCGACGATGTCACCTTCACCTCGAAGCTGATCGACGGTCGTTTCCCGGATTACGAAGCGGTGATTCCGATCGGTGCCGACCGCGAAGTGAAGGTTGATCGTGAAGCACTGCGTGCCTCGCTGCAGCGCGCCGCGATCCTGTCCAACGAGAAGTACCGCGGCATCCGCGTGGAAGTCTCGCCGGGCAACCTGAAGATCAGCGCGCACAATCCGGAACAGGAAGAAGCCCAGGAAGAGATCGAAGCCGACACCACGGTCAGTGATCTGGCCATTGGCTTCAACGTGAACTACCTGCTGGACGCCCTCTCCGCGCTGCGGGATGAGGAGGTCATCATCCAGCTGCGCGATTCCAACTCTTCTGCGCTGGTGCGTGAATCCAGCAGCGAGAAGTCGCGCCACGTGGTGATGCCGCTGCGTCTCTGACAGCAGCCTGTTCCACGTGGAACCGAAGGACGCCCGGGATCTCCCCGGGCGTTTTTTTTTTCAGGTTCCACGTGGAGCATCGGAGTTCGCGGAATCTCCAGGTCTGGACGAATGTCTTGCTCGAGATTGCTGCTTGCCGATTGTTCTTGGTTGGCCCTCCGATGCAATCGGCCCTGCGCGGTAGGAATCCAGGTTGCTGACCTGGGCGCTGCCCAGCCAACTTCGATCGAGTACGCAGTTCCGGGTCTTCAGCCTGATTGCAGGTGACCCAATCTGGTCGGATGGATGAAGCGGATCGCATCCGCTATCGCAGTGGTTGCTTCATCTGCAGACGTCACTGTCCACAGGCGTGGTTGGGGCCGGATCAGAGCTGGCCTAGCTTCTAAATCTGGGTATAAATCTAAAGCATGCTGGTGATGGTAGGCCCAGATTTCGTGGAAAAATGCATTATCCAATTGATTTTTAAGAGATTTATGCAGCTGAAACCCCCTGTATAGAGGCCCCTCAGGCTGGGGGGGAACCTGTGGATAGTTTCGCAGGTCGGGCAAAAGGGCTTTTTTATCCACAGTTTGCCCATACCTTGTGTATAAGTCATACAGACCCGCTGTGGACAGCGTGAAACGAATGGGCTGAATTCTTTGAAATCTGTGGAACCCTCCACGGCATCGCATCGTAGATTTCAAGAAATCCGCGCGCTGTTCGCGCAACCCGCCGTCGGGGGCACCTGGCGATGCTCGCGGAATGAGGCTGAAATCGATGAAATCTGAAGGCCTGTACCCTGCGCCGCCGCTCAGAATTCAAGGATTCCCGGGCATATCCAGACCCAGGCGAGCCCAGGTGAGGGAGCGCCACCACGTGGAACACGCGTAGGGTTGCCAGGCGGAGGCTTCAGCACAGTGGCGATGTCTGGCGCGCCACGGCTGGCTTGACCGATGCAGTAAGCTGATGGATTCCCTGCCCCACTACCGCCTCGTGCGGATGGTCCTTCGCGCCCCATGCTTATCCGCCGCCTCGCCCTGCACCAACTGCGTCGCTTCAGTGCGGTGGACCTGTCGCCCCAGCCTGGATTGAACCTGCTGACCGGCGACAACGGTGCCGGCAAGACCAGCGTGCTCGAAGCCCTGCACCTGATGGCCTACGGGCGCAGCTTCCGTGGCCGGGTCCGCGACGGATTGGTGCGCCAGGGCCAGGAAGCGTTGGAGATCTTCGTGGAATGGGACGAACAGCGTGCCGATCACCCGCCGCACCGCCGAAAGGCCGGGCTGCGCCACAGTGGCCAGGACTGGAAGGGGCGATTGGACGGCGAGGATGTCGCGCAGCTGGGCAATCTCTGCGCAGCGCTGGCCGTGGTGACGTTCGAGCCGGGGAGCCATGCACTGGTCAGTGGGGGGGGCGAACCCCGCCGGCGTTTCCTCGATTGGGGCTTGTTCCACGTGGAACCGGGTTTTCTCTCCCTGTGGCGCCGCTATTCCCGGGCGCTGAAGCAGCGCAATGCTCTGCTCAAGCAGGGCGGGCCGTCGCGGATGCTCGATACCTGGGATCACGAGCTGGCCGAGGCCGGGGAACCGCTGACCAGCCGCCGTCAGCACTACCTGGAGCGTCTGCAGCAGCGCACGGTGGCCTTGGCCGCCAGCCTGGCTCCGCAACTCGGCATCCAGGGTCTGGAACTGAGCCCCGGTTGGCGGCGGCATGAGCTTCCCTTGGCCGATGCCCTGCTTCTGGCCCGGGAACGCGACCGGCAGGCCGGCTATACCTCGGTCGGCCCACACCGGGCAGACTGGAGTGTGGATTTCCACAGCATTCCGGGCCGCGATGCGTTGTCCCGTGGTCAGGCCAAGCTGACGGCGTTGGCCTGCCTGCTGGCGCAGGCCGAGGACTATGCGGAACAGCGCGGCGAATGGCCGGTGATCGCGCTGGACGATCTGGCCTCGGAGCTGGATCGCACCCATCAGGCGCGGGTGCTGGAGCGCCTGCTCAATGGGCCGGCACAGATCTTCATCACCGCTACCGAAACCCCGGCGGCACTGCTGGACCTGACCCACATCGCCCGGTTCCACGTGGAACATGCACAGATCGTGGCTGTGCCATAGTGGGCACACCAGGGCCGCTCGACCCCGGCTGGTATAATTCGGGTTGGAATCCTTTCATTCTCGGCACATCGCTCCAAGCGGTGGCCGACCTGCGGAGCCTACGGCAAGCGCAATGAGCGACGAACAGAACACCCCGGCAAACAACGGCAATTACGACGCCAACAGCATTACCGCCCTGGAAGGCCTGGAGGCTGTCCGCAAGCGTCCCGGCATGTACATCGGTGACGTGCATGACGGCACCGGTCTGCACCACATGGTGTTCGAGGTCGTCGACAACTCGATCGACGAAGCGCTGGCCGGCCACGCCGACCACGTTGCGGTGACGATCCACGCCGACGGTTCGGTCTCGGTGTCCGACAACGGCCGTGGTATCCCGACTGGCAAGCACGAGCAGATGAGTGCCAAGCTCGGTCGCGAAGTGTCTGCAGCCGAAGTCGTCATGACCGTCCTGCACGCAGGCGGCAAGTTCGACGACAACAGCTACAAGGTTTCGGGCGGCCTGCACGGCGTCGGCGTCAGTGTGGTCAACGCGCTGTCGCAGAAGCTGCTGGTGGACGTGTTCCAGAACGGCTTCCACTACCAGCAGGAATTCAGCAACGGCGCCGCAGTGACCGCGCTGGCCAAGCTGGAAACCACCACCAAGCGCGGCACTACCGTGCGCTTCTGGCCGTCCACCGTCGCCTTCCACGACAACGTGGAGTTCCACTACGACATCCTGGCCCGCCGCCTGCGCGAACTGTCGTTCCTGAACTCCGGCGTCAAGATCGTCCTTGCCGACGAGCGTGGCGACGGCCGTCGCGATGACTTCCACTACGAGGGTGGCATCCGCAGCTTCGTGGAGCATCTGGCCCAGCTGAAGACGCCGCTGCACCCGAACGTCATTTCAGTCACCGGCGAGCACAACGGCATCGTCGTGGATGTGGCGCTGCAGTGGACCGACTCCTATCAGGAGACGATGTACTGCTTCACCAACAACATTCCGCAGAAGGACGGCGGTACCCACCTGGCTGGTTTCCGCGGTGCGCTGACCCGTGTGCTCAACAACTACATCGAGCAGAACGGCATCGCCAAGCAGGCCAAGATCAACCTGACCGGCGACGACATGCGAGAAGGCATGATCGCGGTGCTGTCGGTGAAGGTGCCGGACCCGAGCTTCTCCAGCCAGACCAAGGAAAAGCTGGTCAGCTCCGACGTGCGTCCGGCGGTGGAAAACGCCTTCGGTGCGCGCCTGGAAGAGTTCCTGCAGGAGAACCCGAACGAAGCCAAGGCGATCGCCGGCAAGATCGTCGACGCCGCGCGCGCACGTGAAGCGGCGCGAAAGGCCCGCGACCTGACCCGCCGCAAGGGCGCGCTGGATATCGCCGGCCTGCCGGGCAAGCTGGCCGACTGCCAGGAAAAGGATCCGGCGCTGTCCGAACTGTTCATCGTCGAGGGTGACTCGGCAGGTGGCTCGGCCAAGCAGGGCCGCAACCGCAAGAACCAGGCGGTGCTGCCGCTGCGCGGCAAGATCCTCAACGTGGAACGCGCGCGCTTCGACCGCATGCTGTCCTCCGACCAGGTCGGCACGCTGATCACGGCGCTGGGCACCGGCATCGGCCGAGACGAGTACAACCCGGACAAGCTGCGTTACCACAAGATCATCATCATGACCGACGCCGACGTCGACGGCGCCCACATCCGCACCCTGCTGCTGACGTTCTTCTACCGTCAGATGCCGGAGCTGATCGAGCGCGGTTACGTCTACATCGGCCTGCCGCCGCTGTACAAGATCAAGCAGGGCAAGCAGGAGCTGTACCTGAAGGACGACCCGGCGCTGGACAGCTACCTGGCCAGCAGCGCGGTGGAAAACGCTGCGCTGGTGCCGGCCACCGGCGAGCCCGGCATCGAAGGCCTTGCGCTGGAAAAGCTGCTGCTGGCCTACGCGGCCGCGCTGGATTCGATCGAGCGCAACGCACATCGCTACGACCGCAACCTGCTTGAAGCGCTGGTCGATTTCGTGCCGATGGACCTGGAAAGCCTGCGCGCTGCCGGCGAAGGCGAGGGCCTGGATGCACTGGCCAAGCGCCTCAACCAGGGCAGCCTGGGCAGCCCGCGTTTCACGCTGGAACTGCAGGAAGCCAACGACGAGCGCCCGGCCGCTGTGCTGGTGACCCGTCGCCACATGGGCGAACAGCACATCCAGGTGCTGCCGATGTCGGCCTTCGAAAGCGGCGAACTGCGCGCGATCCACCAGGCATCGAAGCTGCTGCACGGTCTGGTCCGCGAGGGCGCGACCATTTCCCGCGGTGCCAAGTCGATCGAAGTCGACAGCTTTGCCAAGGCACAGAACTGGCTGCTCGAGGAGGCCAAGCGCGGCCGCCAGATCCAGCGATTCAAGGGTCTGGGTGAAATGAATCCGGAGCAGCTGTGGGACACCACGGTGAACCCGGAAACCCGCCGACTGCTGCAGGTGCGTATCGAGGACGCTGTCGCAGCCGACCAGATCTTCAGCACCCTGATGGGCGATGTCGTCGAACCGCGTCGCGATTTCATCGAAGACAACGCGCTGAAGGTCGCAAACCTGGATATCTGACACAATCGGGACACGGCCGGCGCGCGGGGAGGCGCGCCGGCCTTCGACTCTTGAACACAGGTACCTGATGTCAGCATCCGCCCCGGTCTCCGCTCCGCCCCCGGTTCCGCCGGCTTCTGCCGCGCCGCGTGCCGTTTCGCCGTTGGCGGGGTTCTTCATCGACCTGGGCATCGCCGCTGTCACCCTGTTCGGCCTGAGCCTGGTCAGCGGCCTGCTGTGGGGCCTGTACCGTGGCGTGGTGGTTGGTTACGCGAACGCGCAGGCTGGCGCTGGCGCACCCGACGCCAGTTCGGTCGCGGCGTCACTGGGCCAGCCCGGCGCGCTTGCGCAGATTCTCATGGCGCTGTTCGCCACCGGTGGCGCCGCGTTGCTGCTGTACTTCTGGCGACGACCGGCCAACGCCGCCGAGCGCCACGCCTCGCGCCAGGCGCTGCGCCGCTCCTCCACCTGGGGCTGGACCCTGCTGGTGGCGACCCTGATCGTGCTCGGCAGCAACGGCATCGCCTTCCTGGCCAAGCAGTTCGGCGTCGAGCCGGTCCCCACCAATCTGGCGCTGATGCAGAGCGCGATCGCACGTTTCCCGTTGTTCCTGGTGCTGTTCGCGGTGGTCCTGGCGCCGGCCTACGAGGAACTGCTGTTCCGCCGCGTGCTGTTTGGCCGCCTGTGGCAGGCCGGGCGGCCTGGGTTGGGCGTGGTACTGAGCAGCCTCGCATTTGCCCTGATCCATGAGATCCCTGGCACGAGTGCCAATGGCCCGGCCGAAATCGCACAGCTGTGGCTGGTCTATGGTGGCATGGGGGCCGCGTTCTGCTGGCTCTACCGGCGCACCGGCACGTTGTGGGCGGCGATCACCGCCCATGCGCTGAACAATGCGGTCGCCCTTGCGGCGATGGTGTTCCTGGGGTCAACGTAAGGCCGCGTCCGCTTGACGAAAGATTAAGCCGCTACGCTACACACTCCGCATATGAACACGGGGGAGTTTCCATGAAACAACTGCTGCTGGCCCTTGTCATCACCACCCTGGTCAGCGCCTGCGCGACCACCACCTCCCCTACCGGTCGCCGGCAGATGGTGGGCGGCGTCTCGCAGGCGCAGCTGGACCAGCTCGGCGCACAGGCGTTCGCCGAAACCAAGCAGAAGGAAAAGATCAGCACCGACGGCCGCCAGAACGGTTACGTGCAGTGCGTGGTCAACGCCCTGGTCGCGCAGTTGCCAGCTCAATACCGTGGCGTACGGTGGGAGACGGCGGTATTCGTCGACAAGGAACCCAACGCCTTCGCCCTGCCCGGCGGCAAGGTCGGCGTGAACACCGGCATCTTCACCGTGGCCAAGAACCAGGATCAGCTGGCTGCCGTGATCGGCCATGAAATCGGTCATGTCATCGCCCGCCACCACGAAGAGCGCATCACCCGCCAGATGGGTGCGCAGACCGGGCTGGCCGTGCTCGGCGCGCTGGCTGGCGCAGCCTACGGCGAAGGTGCTGCCAGCACCGTCAACCAGCTCGGTGGCATGGGCGCGCAGACTGCCTTCCTGCTGCCGGGCTCGCGGACGCAGGAAAGCGAGGCTGACGTGATCGGCCAGCGGCTGATGGCCCAGGCCGGATTCAATCCGGCGCAGGCGGTCGACCTGTGGCAGAACATGATGGCCGCCAGCGGCGGTCGCAGCCCGCAATGGCTGTCCACCCACCCGGATCCGACCAACCGGATCCAGGAACTGCGACGTGATGCCCCGGGCCTGACGCCGGTCTATCAGCAGGCGCAGGCGGCCGGGCTACGGCCAAAGTGCGGATGAGTGCGCAGTTCTATGCTGTATTGCAGCACATAAAACGATTTCTCACGCCATCTGTTTCTGATACGTTTGGCGGCTCAGATTTTTCTGACAGTCCGACTTTGCCGCTAACCGGCGGTTCGATCGAGGTGAACGATGATTTTCCGTAACCACAAAGCTGTGCTTTCCGTCCTCGTCGCGACCGCCCTGACCGGCGCCGTGGTCACCGATGCCTTCGCGCAGTCCTCGCGTTCCTCCGAGCGCGGCAACCGTGGCGGCAAGCAGGCCAAGGCCGAGGCGCTGTACCCGAACGCGACCCGCCAGGAGCCGACGGTCAAGGCTTCGGCCAAGATGGGCAGCAAGCTGCAGAAAATGATCGACAGCTACAACAAGGAAAAGTTCCCGGAAACCCGCACCCAGGCCGACGCCATCCTGGCTGACAGCGCCGCGAACGAGTACGACAAGTCGCTGGCCGCGCAGCTGGCCTCGCAGGCTGCCTACCAGACCGATGACGCCCCGGCTGCCATCGCCTACCTGAAGCAGGTCCTGCAGTTCAACGGCCTGGACAACAACGGCCACTTCCAGTCGATGCTGATGCTGGGCCAGTTGCAGCTGCAGGAAGACCAGACAGCCGAAGGCCTGGCAACCCTCGACAAGTACTTCGCCGAGAGCAAGTCGACCAAGCCGGAAGAACTGATCGCCAAGGGCCAGGCGCTGTACCAGCTGGAGCGCTACCAGGAAGCGATTCCGGTGCTGAAGCAGGCCATCGCCGGCTCCGCCGAACCGAAGGACAACTGGAACCAGCTGCTGATGGCGGCCCTGTCCGAAGCCGGCCAGTCCGGCGAAGCGGTCAAGGAAGCCGAGGCGCTGGCCGCCAAGAACCCGAACGACAAGAAGGCCCAGCTGAACCTGGCCAGCATGTACATGCAGGCCGACCAGATGGACAAGGCGGCCGCGGTGATGGACAAGCTGCGCAGCAGCGGCCAGCTCACCGAAGAGCGCGAGTACAAGCAGCTGTACTCCATCTATGCCAACACCGACAAAAAGGAAAAGGACGTCATCGCGGTCATCAACGAAGGGTTGCAGAAGGGCATCCTGAAGCCGGACTACCAGGTTTACCTGGCGCTGGCCCAGTCCTACTACTACTCCGACCAGGTGCCGCAGGCGATCGATGCGTGGCAGAAGGCTGCCCCGCTGTCCAAGGACGGTGAGACCTACCTGAACCTGGCACGCGTCCTGCATGCCGAAGGTCGCATCCCGGAGGCCAAGCAGGCCGCCCAGCAGGCGCTGGCGAAGGGTGTGAAGAACCAGGCTGATGCCAAGAAAATCATCAACCTGAAGTAAGTAGGAATAACGCCTGAATGCCTGCCCAGTTGATGCGCAGGCGCTCAGGATTGGTATAAGCTTGGAGGTTCCTGCGGTGTCATGCACCGCTGATCAGGGATTCCGCCCCCGGCATCCCGGCCCCACTATTGAGCTCTTGGCGCATGACGGAACAACTAGTCGTTCACCGGTACGAACAACCCGATGACAAGGGGCTGAGCTGGCCTCGCATCGTCGGCATCGCGTTTGTAATTGCCCTGCATCTGGCCGCCTTCATGATGCTCCTCATTCCCGCCGTGGCTCCCAAGGCCGTGGCTGAGAAGGAGCGCAACGTCATGGTGACCATCGTCGATGCGCCGCCGCCGCCGCCCCCGCCGCCGCCGCCGCCGCCGCCGACCGATACTCCGCCGCCGCCGGTGAAGAATCTGTCGCCGCCGAAGCCGTCGCCGGTCCCGCCGCCGCCGCAGGCGCCGGTCGTGGACGTGCCGGAGCCGCGCCCGAGCGATATCGTCACCCCGCCGTCGCCCCCCGCGCCGCCGGCACCTGCGACCTCGATCGAGGCCAGCGTGGACATCTCGTCGAAGGCCATGAATCCGCCGCGCTACCCGCCGGCCGCCTTCCGCGCGGGTATCCAGGGCGAAGTGATCCTGATCATTGATGTCGATGCCAACGGCAACGTCACCAATGTCACGGTGGAAAAGTCCAGCCGTAACCGCGACCTGGACCGTGCCGCGATGGAAGCGGCTCGCAAGTGGCGCTTCAACGCCGCTGAATCTGGCGGTAAGAAGGCGGCAGGTCGCGTTCGCGTCCCGGTCAACTTTGCGCTGAACTGATGCGCCCGGGTGGCCGCATGGCCACCCCCGCTCCCGGTTCGATTGTTTAGCTTAGCTACACCCTTTATCACCACACACAACAAAGGTAAGCGTCATGCTGCAGGAAATTTTCATCGCCGCTGCTGCCGGGGGCAATCCGTCCAACGCCCTGTCGCAGATGGGCTTCGAGCACCTGATCCACGAAATGACCACCAAGCCGGGTGATTTCGCGGTTTCCTGGGTCGTGCTGCTGACCCTGATCGCCATGTCGGCCATGTCCTGGTACTGGACCGTCATCAACATCTTCCGTGCGACCCGCCTGAAGAGCGCTGCTGATCGCGTCGTCAGCCTGTTCTGGGATACCCCGAACGCGCAGGACGCCATCCGTGCCATGGAAGAGCAGCCGGCTTCGGAGCCGTTCTCGAAGATCGCCCTGGACGCTGCCCAGGCTGCTGCGCACCACCAGCGCGCTGAAGGCGGCGCCACCGGCGGCGTGGGTGAGAACCTGAGCCGTTCGGAGTTCGTCGACCGCGCCCTGCGCCAGGCCGTCACCCGCGAAAGCAACAAGCTGCAGTCGGGCATGACCCTGCTGGCCACCGTCGGCGCGACCGCTCCGTTCGTCGGTCTGCTGGGTACCGTGTGGGGCATCTACGGCGCCCTGATCAAGATCGGTGCCACCGGCTCCGCTTCGATCGACGCCGTTGCAGGCCCGGTGGGTGAAGCGCTGATCATGACCGCGATCGGTCTGTTCGTCGCGATCCCGGCCGTGTTCGCCTTCAACTTCTTCAGCAAGATCAACAGCGCGACCATCAGCAAGTTCGATACCTTCGCGCACGACCTGCACGACTTCTTCGCCACCGGCTCGCGCGTCCGCTAATTGCGGCGCGCGTCACCCAGCGACGAACGTAAGTAGTCACCAAGATCTAGACGGAGCCCGTTATGGCTTTCAGTAGTGGTAACAGCGGCGGCCCCATGGCCGACATCAACGTTACGCCCCTTGTGGACGTGATGCTGGTGCTGCTGATCATCTTCATCATCACGGCGCCCCTGATGTCCCACAAGGTCAAGGTGGATCTGCCGGAAGCCAACCTGATCCAGAAGCCGGAAGACGCTGAAAAGCGTTCCGGACCGATCACCCTGGCAGTCAAGGAAGACGGCTCGATCTACTGGAACGACGAAGAAATCAACAAGCAGACTCTCGAGTCGCGCTTGGCGACCGCCGCCCAGCAGACCCCGCAGCCGCCGCTGAACCTGCGTGGTGACCGCACCACCAAGATGCGCGTCATCAACGACCTGACCAAGGTCGCGCAGGAGCAGGGCATGCTGGACGTCGGCTTCGTCGCGACCAAAGAAAAGGGGCAATAAGCCATGGCATTCAGTAGTGGTGGTGGCAAGGGCCCCATGGCAGACATCAACGTCACGCCCCTCGTGGACGTGATGCTGGTTCTGCTGATCATCTTCATCGTGACCGCGCCGATCATGACGTACCCGATCGCCGTCGACCTGCCGCAGCGCGTGCTCAACCCACCGCCGCAGCTGGTCGAACCGCCGCCGCCGATCGAACTGAAGATCGACGCCAGCAACCAGGTCTCGTGGAACAACAGCCCGATCAATACCAGCGAGCTGCAGCAGCGGATGGAGCAGGAGGTCCAGCGTGACCCGACCAACCAGCCGGAACTGCGCATCGACGCCAGCCCGGATTCCGAGTACGACGTGATGGCCAAGGTTCTGGCCGCCGCGAAGAATGCTCAGATGAAGAAGATCGGTTTTGTGCAGCAGTAATCGCTACACCGCAACACAACAGTCATGACGCGACTGCAGACGCCCCTGGAGACAGGGGCGTTTTTTTTTATGCCTGCCGGCCTGGACCGCTATGATCGGCGGATGCTCGCCCTCTTCGACTCCCTGCGTCATTGGCTCGACGGCATCGCCCACCTTGGCTCGATCCTGGCGGTGGCCTACCTGCTGTATCTGTTCGCGCTGGCGGGCTGGATCATGCTGCAGAAGCGTGAGCCGGTCGCCACGCTGAGCTGGATCCTGTCGTTGGCGCTGCTGCCCTACCTCGGCTTGTTCATCTACTACCTGCTGGGCCCGCAGAAGGTGAAGCGGCAACGGCTGCGCCGCGGACGCGCACGTTCGGGCATGGAGCACTACAGCGATGTCTGCCCACCGGATGCCGACTGCACCGAGCTGGCCAAGATCGCGCAGGCCACCACGGGCCTGGCGCCGAGCAGCGCGACCGAAGTGACCTGGCTGGTGGATGGTGCCGCTACCTACGCCGCTCTGTTGGAAGCGGTGGCGCAGGCTCGCGATCACGTGCACCTGGAGTACTACATCTTCAATCCGGACCATGCCGGTACCGCCCTGCGCGACGCCCTGGTCGAGCGCGCCCGTGCCGGCGTGCAGGTGCGCCTGCTGCTGGATGCAGTGGGTTCTTCCGCCCTGCCTCGCCGCTTCCTGCAGCCCCTGATCGATGCCGGTGGCGAGGCGGTCTGGTTCCATCCGCGGCAGCTGCTGAAGCCGTTCAAGCGGCCGTGGTTGAACCTGCGTACGCACCGCAAGCTGGTGATCGTCGATGGCCGGCTGGCCTTCACCGGTGGCATCAATATCACCGACGATGAAGACGAGAGCCGCAAGCCGAACGCCTACCGCGACCTGCACATGCGCATCCGCGGCCACGTCGTGCGCAGCCTGCAGCTGGTGTTCGCCGAGGACTGGCTCTATGCCAGTGGCCAGGATCCCTCGCGCATGGACATTGCCCGTCTGTGGCCGGCCGACATGCCGCTGCGCGGCGATGGTGCGATCAACGCCCAGGTACTGGTCTCCGGCCCGGACTCCGGGTGGGAAACGATCCACCGCCTGCACGTGGCGGCCATCCAGGAAGCACACGAGCGCGTGTGGCTGGTGACGCCCTACTTCGTGCCGGGCGAAGCGGCGCGGATGGCGCTGACTTCGGCGGCACTGGGTGGACTGGACGTACGCCTGCTGGTGCCGAAGATGAGCGACTCCTGGTTTGTCACCCAGGCCGCGCGCTCCTATTTCGACGAACTGCTGCACGCCGGGGTGAAGATCTACGAGTACGGCCCGCGCATGCTGCATACCAAGGCTTTCATCGCCGACGACGATGTCTGCATCGTTGGCAGCGCCAACTTCGACCACCGCAGCTTCCGCCTGAACTTCGAGCTGTCGATGATGATCAGCGACCGTGACCGCGTCGCCGCTCTGGCCGGGCTGCTGCAGGGAGAGTTCGACCGCGCCACCCGCGTGCACGACCAGGCCGGCCGTTCGCTGTGGCTGCACCGCCTGCCCGAGGCCTTTGCCCGGCTGGCCTCGCCGCTGCTCTGACGCAGCGCTACACTGCGGCGATCATCCGGGGAGCCCGACTATGTACTGGTTGTACCTGCTGCTGGCGCTGGGCTGTTTCGCCTTCGCCCTGAAGACCCCCAGCGCCGCATTGATGACCCTGTGCCTGCTGGCCGCCCTCGCCTTCCTGCTGGCCTGGGTGCGCGGTCGCTATGTGGCCCGCTTCGGCGACCTTCAGCGCGACCCTGCCACCCTTGTCGATGCCGAGGAGCTGCGCCGCCTGCGCGAGCAGGCCCAGGCCCGCCGCAATGTCGACGCCAACGACCACGATCCGTCCCCTCTTTCCAAGTAGTTCCGTTCCATGACCCAGCTCAGCGTCAACGTCAACAAGATCGCCGTCCTGCGCAATTCGCGCGGCGGCGCCGAACCGGACGTGGTGCGCGCCGCCCAGGCCTGCCTGGATGCCGGTGCGCATGGCATCACCGTGCACCCGCGGCCGGACCGCCGCCACATCACCGCCGAGGACGTGCTGGCGCTGTCCACGCTGACCCGCGCGCGTGGTGTCGAGTTCAACATCGAAGGCAATCCGTTCGCACCGCCGCGCGAGGGCTACCCAGGCCTGCTGCCGCTGTGCGCGCAGACCCGCCCGGCGCAGGCGACGCTGGTGCCGGATGGCGATGGACAGATCACCTCCGACCATGGCTTCGACTTCGAGCGGGATGCCGAGCGGCTGCGACCACTGGTCGCCGAACTGAAGGCGATGGGCTGCCGGGTCAGCCTGTTCGTCGATGCGGGCAACCCACTGCTGGAGCAGGCGGCCGAAGTCGGTGCAGATCGTGTCGAGCTGTATACCGGCCCCTATGCCGAAGCACACGCGGCCGGAGACGCTGCGGCGATGCTGGAACTGTTCGCCACTGCGGCGCGGCGGGCGCAGGTGGTGGGCCTGGGCGTCAACGCCGGGCACGACCTGTCGCAGGACAACCTGCGCGATTTCCTGGCCCACGTGCCGGACGTGCTGGAGGTGTCGATCGGCCACGCGCTGATCGGTGAGGCGCTGTACGACGGCCTGGATGCCACCGTGCGCGGGTACCTGGCGTTGCTCTGACCGCTCTCCTGTAGCGTTGAGCCATGCTCGACTCAGCACCGCGCTGAACCCTTCAGGCAGCCGTCGCAGCCATTGAGACGGCTGCGGCGTAACCTGCCGCAATGGGTATCGCGATCAAGGGCCGAGGTTCCACGTCCCACCTTGCCGGGCGCTTTGAAAGCACCGTCAGCGAGGCGGTGGACGACGGCTGGGCAGTTGATGAGAGCGAGGAATTCCTCGCCCCACGTCTGCGCACTGAAGTACGTGCCGAGACCGCACGCAGCATCATCAGCCGCAACACCTCACCGGACGTCGGCTTCAGCCAATCGGTGAATCCGTACCGCGGTTGTGAGCATGGCTGCTCCTACTGCTTCGCGCGCCCCTCGCACGCCTATCTGAACCTGTCGCCAGGCCTGGACTTCGAGACCAAGCTGTTCGCCAAGACCAATGCGCCGCAGCTGCTGCGCAAGGAGTTGTCGAAGCCGGGTTACGTGCCGCAACCGATCGCGCTGGGCATCAACACCGATGCGTACCAGCCGATCGAACGCAAGTTCAAGCTCACCCGCCAGCTGATCGAAGTGATGCTGGAAACCAAGCATCCGTTCTCGCTGATCACCAAGAACGCACTGGTCGAGCGTGACATCGATCTGCTCGCACCGCTGGCGGCGGAGAACCTGGTCAGCGTGCATTTCTCGGTGACCTCGCTGGACCCGCATCTCTCCGCAAAGCTGGAGCCACGCGCGTCGGCGCCGCATGCACGGCTGCGTGCGATGAAGCGCCTGCATGAAGCGGGCATTCCGGTCGGTGTGATGGTGGCGCCGGTGATTCCGTGGATCAACGACAGCGAACTGGAAGCCGTGCTGGAGGCCGCGCATGATGCTGGCGCCAGCACCGCAGGCTACGTGCTGCTGCGCCTGCCGCTGGAAGTGGCCCCGCTGTTCCGCGATTGGTTGGACACCCATCATCCCGATCGCGCCGCGCACGTGATGAGCACCATCCAGCAGCTGCGCGGCGGCAAGGATTACGACAGCCAGTTCGGCACCCGCATGCGTGGCCAGGGCGTGTATGCCGATCTGTTGAACAACCGCTTCAAGCTGGCGCGAAAGCGTCTCGGCTTCAATGCGCAGAACAGCCATTGGCCGAAGCTGGATTGCAGCCGGTTCGTGAAGCCGCTGACGCCGAAGAAGGATTCGCCGCAGGGAAGTCTGTTCTAGAACGCTGGACCGCTGCCCGGCTTACCGGCAACAATCTGCGCTTGGCCGGATGGCCTGCAAGCCAGGGAGGGATGCAGATGGATGACCCAGGATCCGTGACAGTGCGATGCCGTTCGCTTGACGACGAATCGGTTCGCACATGAAGCGCTCACATGCCTTCAGCTGTGGTGCATTTCTGCTTTTCTGTGGTACCGATGCAGAGGCTGCCCGTGCGTTTGTGGTTGAAGACGCTGCCATGCGCGCCCCCACCTGCCTTACGGTCGAGCCGCGCCAGCGGCTCTTCGCTTGTCACCAGATCGTTGCCGGGGACAGCCGAGTGATCGGGCTGAGACGATTCCGCTCGTCGTGGAGGACCGACCGTTCCACCTTCAGCAAGCTCACGATCCAGCTCCCCGCTGATGCGAAAGCAGGCGACCGGTTCTCTGTCCCAAATGATCGAGTACGGATGTTCCATAGCAGAGGGTCCAGCGCGTTTGCCGGAAAGACGGGCTGCTACGCAGTGCCGGTCGCAGGGCAGATTACCGTGGTTTCCGCAGGAGACTTCGGCATCGAGGTCCAGGTCGATGCAACGTTTCGCTCTGCAAGCCCACTGCAATGGCCGGGAGAGTGCGAGGCACCGACCACAGTGTCAGAGCATCTGAGAGCCCAGCCATTGTCTCTGGAGCAGCTTGATGCATGGACGGGAGTGCATGATCCGGAGGCATCCCCCTTCGAACAGGCACACCCCTCCAGACGTTCGCGCAACTGAATCCGCATGAACGTGCTGTACATGATGAAACGCACTCACTGCTTCCACGCCAGTGGTCTCCTTCTCTACCTTGCGAGCGTGCAGGTGGAAGCTCGCTCCATTCACGAATGCATCATCGTTCCGCAGGCCGCGATCGTCACTGACATGCCGGCTGGCCTGGACGAGTTCGAACAGCGTCTGTGGGTGGCAGATACAGGTCAGAGGGTGCGCAAGGGCACCGATACCCTCCTTCTGCTGCGCCTCTTCTCGGAGTCGCCAGGCGTGATCGACTCCCAGCAGTACATCAAGATCACAGGCAGCTTGAAGCGATACGCGCCCTCGTCGGAAGGGACGCCGGAGGTAGTGGATGCACGCCTCACCAGTGGCGGCGCGGGCTTTGTGCACAAGGGAGACAACTGGCTGTCCGATTCAGTCGACGTAGAACTACATCAGCCGCATGAGCGCGATAATCGGATGGAAGTCAAAGTGACGGCTGTCGGGTGGAACAGTTATCGAAAAGAAGACCGTTCCTTCTATCTCCAGTTCACCTGTCAACTGAAGGAAATCCCTGTCGAGAAGCTCAGTGCCTGGCAAGGAGGAAACGACGATCTCTGGGGATCCTTTGGTCCCACCCGATAGCCGGGTGGAACTGCCTGCATGCAATCACTTCTGCGACGACTGGCAATGCTGAAAATAGAAATTTATTCCCTGAGGTTCTAATCACGACTGGACGAGGATGCGTTCTTCTCCAGGTTGAACCAGATTCCGGGCGTGGTGTCTGTCGAAGGTATGAGAGAGTTGATTTCGCTGTTCCAGCGCTATGGAATAGACATGCGCCAGCTGCGGAAACTGGAGACGGGAGAATTCAGCTCATGGATGCGGAACAGATCCGCCTACTGGTTCAAGTCGATGTATCCGGACCCGTGAGCACATGACATGAGGATCATCTACTGGCTGGGCATCGCGTTCCTGTGGATGCTTCCGTTGAACGTTCTGTTGCTGACGGGCGGCAAGCCGATCTCCGGCGACGCGCTTGGAGAAGAAGAGCTCGTTGGTTTCGGTGTGGCGGTGTTCGGCGCTGTGGCAGGCGGGATTCTCTATCGCCGTCGCCCGCGGTAGCGTCGAGCCCGCCCGACTCTATCTGGAGCGAAGTCGAGCAAGCTGGACTCTATTTGCCACGGCCGCTTGCAACAGCCAATCTGAGGCTGATGGCTTTCGGGTTCTGGAAGCTGCAACAGCTAGCATGGAAAGCTTGGAGTTACGCGTACTGGCACCGCGTTCTGAGGGAAAATGCTGCCTCTTCTGACATCGATTCTCGGCGGCAGTACCGCGGAGGCAAGAGCGGAAAGAGGAACCTCATGCCGGTAATCCGTACATGCAAGAAGATCATGATGCCGCAGATGTCGGGACAGAGAGTCTAGACGGCCAGTTGTCGAGCATTGGTCCATGCATTGCACACGGGGGAATGATGAAGTTCATACTTTGGGCACCTGTAGTGATATTTGCCCTGTTGTCGTTGAGAGCAACTGTCTTCGTCGTCTATCAAGGGGTAAGTGGATCTCCTTTCGCGGAAGAGGAAATCACTGTCGCTGGGGTTGGGTTGGTCTGCGGCTGGATTGCCTGGGTCATGTACAAAACCCTGATCAGACCGTGGAGGAAGCCGAAGCCCTAATGTAGAGCTGGAGTTGGTGGAGGTATCAACTATTCCGCCGGCGGTGGAACTTCCACTGAAATTGGTATTGGAATTGGCGGCGGTGCATCACCGGGTGAGCTGTCTAAGAAGGATGGCGATTGGGGGAATGGTTGGTGAAGAAGAAATCATTGGCTCATTTGCTTCTATACGCTGTGATTGCGGCCCTGATAGGCGGTACCTATCTTTCAATGTTTGGATCCATCGGAGGTGGCGATTGGACCGGAAAGCCAACAGAAGCAGAACTGCGCGCTGCTACCGATACCTTTGAACTCCCTTCAGGGGTCCATCCCACGAACGTTAAGTTCTTACCGAAGGTCACGTTCCTGGGGGCCGTCTTCGACGCCGAACTCGAATCTGATCCAGAGCAGATCGCCGCTTTCTTCATCAAACAAGCCGCAGAGAAGCGGTGGCGACTGCAGAAAGACAAACGGCAGCGCCATTACAGATTGATGGTCTTCTGCGAGGATCGCCTGGCACGCTCGGTAGAGCTGACGACAAGAGGCAGTACGGTGAAGCTCTATGGAGGAACCTACTGGGACTCGGACAGGGGCGGCGACTACTACTGCTCTCCTGAGGCCCGGTAAACCACCGACGGCATAACGAACTTGCCTGGATATCGGCTCCAATCGGGAGGAGTACGATGACCTCACCGTCCCCCAAACAACTTCTGCGCGCTCTGGAACAGGATCCAACTCGTCGCGATGAACTTGTCCCCCCCCTGCGGCCTGTTACCGCGATGGGTATGGGTAAACGCCGTCGGCGCAATCAGCAGGCTGCCGGTGCGTGGTGCGATCTTCCGCCCCTGGAACAGGAACTCGGTCTCGCCCTCTTCAAATTCGTCGTTGAGGTACAGCGTCCACAGCACGTGCCGGTGCAGGGTCTCGGCCTGCGCATCCTTGGGGTACAGCTCGCAGTGCCAGTACGGGTAACCGCCCTCGCCCGCCGCATACCACTGCAGGTTGATGGCGCCCGGGCGCAGGCAGGTGCGGGCCAGGTCGGCCAGCTGCTGCTGCGGCATGTCAGGGAAGTCCTCGGCAGACAGGCGTCGCGGTTGGCCGTTGCTGTCCTGGATCTGCAACATCAGCGGCG
Organism: Stenotrophomonas sp. YJH_SMC_19; assembly: GCF_059367915.1. Taxonomy (NCBI): domain Bacteria; kingdom Pseudomonadati; phylum Pseudomonadota; class Gammaproteobacteria; order Lysobacterales; family Lysobacteraceae; genus Stenotrophomonas; species Stenotrophomonas sp. YJH_SMC_19. The sequence continues at coordinate 17,030 of NZ_JCAFRI010000019.1, read as the reverse complement.
CAATCAACGCCTGTGGATAACGGCGTAGATAAGTCAGCAGGCCGTTGAACACCGCGTGCTGCAGCTGATGGTCCACATCCTGCCAGCCATCAAGGCCGCTGATGCGCAGATCCTTGCTGTGCTTGAGTTCCGGGAACACGCCACTGCCCACGGCACCGGGCTGCAGGCCACGCGCCGCCCGCATGCGCTCGACGATCGCCGCGCAGACCTCGCTGGGGACCGCGTTGTGGATGACCTCGATGAAATCGACCGGGCCCTGCTCGTGCATGCGTGCATTCCTTAGGCGGCAACGGCTTGATGGTGCCGTTTGCCGCCCTCGGTGTCACCCCACGGTCATGTCATCGTTCTGCCATGACCGCTGTCAGGCGATAGGCCGTCAGCCCTGTGCGTTGTCGTGTGCGTGGTGGTAGCGCACGGCTTCGGCCACTTCCTCGCGCGAACCCAGGAACACCGGCACGCGCTGGTGCAGCTGGTCGGGCTGGATGTCGAGGATGCGCTCGCGGCCGGTCCAGGCGGCGCCGCCGGCCTGTTCGACCAGCAGGCCCATCGGGTTGGCCTCGTACATCAGGCGCAGCTTGCCGGCCTTGGACGGATCCTTCTTGTCCCACGGGTAGATGAAGATGCCGCCGCGGGTCAGGATGCGGTGCACGTCGGCGACCATGCTGGCGATCCAGCGCATGTTGAAGTTCTTGCCGCGCGTGCCTTCCTTGCCCGCCAGCAGATCACCGACATAGGCCTGCATCGGTGCTTCCCAGTGGCGCTGGTTGGACATGTTGATCGCGAACTCCTGGGTAGCCGCCGGAATCTGCATGTTCTCGGTGGTCAGCACGAACTCGCCCTTCTCACGGTCCAGGGTGAAGGCGTGGGTGCCATGGCCGACGGTCAGCACCAGCTGGGTGCTGGGCCCGTAGATGCAGTAGCCGGCGGCGATCTGCTTGCTGCCCGGCTGCAGGAAGGCGTCGTCGCCCGGCAGTTCGACATTGGTCGGGCAGCGCAGCACCGAGAAGATGGTGCCGACGGAGACGTTGACGTCGATGTTGGAGCTGCCGTCGAGGGGATCGAACAGCAGCAGGAAATCACCGCGCGGGTAGATGTCCGGCACCGGCTGGCTGTGGTCCATTTCCTCCGAGGCGCACGCGGCGAGGTGGCCACCCCAGGCGTTCGCTTCAAGCAGGATCTCGTTGCTGATGACGTCCAGCTTCTTCTGCGCCTCGCCCTGCACGTTACCGGTACCGGCATCGCCCAGCACGCCACCGAGGGCTCCCTTGCTGACGGCGATGGAGATGCTGGTGCAGGCGCGGGCGACGACCGCGATCAGCTGGCGCAGGTCGGCGTTGATGCGGCCGGCGTGCTGTTCCTGGATCAGGAAGCGGGTCAACGAAGTACGGGACATGAGCGGGCAGGTCTCGGCAGCGGGAAAACGCCTATTGTCGCCCGTATGGCGGGGCCGTGCGTGAGCGCGGGAAGGCGTAATCGTTTCCAGATGCGTTGCGCTCGTGGCGCCTTCCTTTTGTCGAGCCTCCCCCTCCCGCGCGCTTCAGGGTTCGCCGCGAGCGCGGTGGGGATGGCAAAGGCAAGAGCAAAAGCAAAAAAACAAAGGCGCCTTTCGGCGCCTTTGTCTTCAAGCTACTGGAGCGTTGTTTCAGCCCTTGGCGACGGTGGCCACGGCCTTGGCGACGTATTCCAGGTTGTTCTGGTTCAGCGCGGCCACGCAGATGCGGCCGGTGCCGACGGCGTAGATGCCGAACTCGTCGCGCAGGCGCTCGACCTGCTCACGGCTCAGGCCGGAGTAGGAGAACATGCCGGCCTGCTCGTTGATGAAACCGAACTGCGGTGCACCGGCAGCGGCCAGCTTCTCGACCAGGCCCTGGCGCAGGGCGTGGATGCGCTCGCGCATCTCGGTCAGCTCCTGCTCCCACATCGCACGCAGTTCCGGGTTGGTCAGCACGCCGGCCACCAGCGCGGCACCGTGGGTGGACGGGCTGGAGTAGATGGTGCGGATCACGCGCTTGACCTGCGACTGCACCGCCTTGGCGTCAGCGGCGGTCGGCGCCACCATCGACAGCGCACCCACGCGCTCACCGTACAGCGAGAACGACTTGGAGTACGAGTTGGCGACGATGAAGCTGTCGATGCCGGCTTCGGCGATGATGCGCACGGCGGCGCCGTCCTGCTCGATGCCCTTGTCGAAGCCCTGGTAGGCCATGTCGATGAAGGGGAACAGCTGCTTGTCCTTCAGCAGCTGCGCGACCTGCTTCCACTGGGTGACCGTGAGGTCGGCGCCAGTGGGGTTGTGGCAGCAGGCGTGCAGCAGCACCACGGTGCCGGCTTCCAGCTTGCCCAGGTCGGCCAGCATGCCGTCGAAATCGACGCCATGGGTGCTCGGGTCGAAGTAGGTGTAATCCAGCACGTCGAAACCAGCGGCGCTGAACACCGCACGGTGGTTTTCCCAGCTCGGGTTGCTCAGCGCAACGGTGGCGTGCGGCAGCAGCTTCTTCAGCACGTCGGCGCCGACGCGCAGCGCACCGCTGCCACCAACGGTCTGCGCGGTGGTCACGCGGCCAGCGGCCAGCAGCGGCGAATCCTTGCCGAACACCAGCTCACGCGTCGCCTGCGTGTACGCCGGCAGGCCATCGATCGGCAGGTAGCCGCGCGGTTTGGCCTCGGCGGCGAGCTGCTGCTCGATCTGCTTGACGGCGCGCAGCAGCGGAATGCGGCCGCTCTCGTCGTAGTAGATGCCCACACCCAGGTTGACCTTGGTCGGGCGGCTGTCGGCGTTGTACGCCTCGGTCAGGCCCAGGATCGGGTCGCCTGGGACCAGTTCCACGTTTGCAAAGAAGGACACGGCGGTACTCGTTCGGTAGACGGAAAGGGGGAGGAAGTGCGCTACGCGGTCCGCGGCTTTTCGGCCGGAAACAGCCCATCGTAACAAAGCCTGCCGGGGCTGGCCGCCGCCATCGTCATCCGCGGCCCCGTACCATGGCGTGCGTTGCCGCCTGATCCATCAACCTGAATCATGAATCCCGCCGCACGACGCCGTTGCCTGCCGCTGTCCGCCCTGCTGCTGTCGCCCTGGGCGGCGGTGGCCGAGCCTGCGCCCACCGCCCTGCCTGCGGTGCAGGTACAGGCCGCCCGGGTGCCGGGCATCGATCCGTTCGCGCTGCCGGCCAGCCAGGACACGGTCTGGATCGACGCCAGCCGCGCGGGCACCGGCGCGCAGCTGTCTGAGGCCTTGGCTGGGGTCCCCGGACTGTTGGCGCGCGACCGGCAGAACTTCGCCCAGGACACGCAGCTGTCGATCCGTGGCTTCGGCGCACGCTCGACCTTTGGCGTGCGCGGGGTGCGGGTGCTGATCGACGGGGTGCCGGCGACCATGCCTGACGGCCAGGGTCAGCTGTCGCATGCCAGCCTGTTGGGCGCCGAGCGCATCGAGGTGCTGCGCGGGCCGTTCTCGGCGTTGTACGGCAATTCCTCCGGCGGCGTGCTGCAGGTCTGGAGCGCGCAGGGTCAGGCCGGCGACCCGTGGCGGTTGCGCGTGAATGCCGGCGCCGACACCACGCTCAGTGTCGGTGCGCAGCTGAAGGGTGCCGGTCAAGTGCTGGACTACAACATCGCCGCCAATCACTTCCGCACCGATGGCTGGCGGGACCATAGCCGCGCGCGCCGTGAATCGCTCAACGCACGCATCGGTGGAGAGCTGGGCGGTGGGCGGCTGGAGCTGCTGCTCAATGCGCTTGACGCCCCCGATGCGCAGGATCCGCTGGGCCTGACCCGTGCCCAGGTGGCGGCTGATCCGCGCCAGGCCTCGGCAGTCGCGCACCAGTACAACACCCGCAAAACCGTGCGCCAGCAGCAGGCCGGCCTGCGCTGGACCCGTGAAACGGGAGCGCAGCGCTGGCAATTGATGGGCTATGCCGGCCAGCGCGCGGTACGCCAGTACCTGCCGATTCCGCCGGCACCCCAGACCAACAGCCCGCTGCATGCCGGCGGCGTGATCGATCTGCAGGGCGGCTATGGCGGGCTGGACGCGCGCTGGGGCTGGCACGGTGATCTGGCCGGGCGACCGCTGGACCTGGTAGCCGGGCTCAGCGCCGACCGCCAGCGTCAGCACCGCACCGGCTTCGAGAACTTCATCGGCAGCGCCCTGGGCGTGCGTGGGCGGCTGCGTCGTGACCAGATCGACGTCGTGCAGAACGTGGATCAGTTCGCCCAGGCCTGGTGGCAATGGAGCCCGCGTTGGTCGCTGCTGGCCGGGCTGCGCCACAGCGCCGTGCGATTCGAATCGAATGACCGCTACATCGTCGGCGCCAACCCCGACGACAGTGGCCACCGCCGCTACCAGGCGATCACGCCTGTGGCAGGCGTCAGCTTCGAGGCCAGCCCGCAGTGGCGGCTGCACGCGGCCGTGGGGCGTGGTTTCGAGACCCCCACCTTCAACGAACTGGGCTATCGCGCCGACGGCCAAGCCGGGCTGGCACTGGATCTGGCCGCCGCGCGCAGCCGCTCCATCGAGGTTGGCAGCAAGTGGCACGCACAGGATGGCAACCAACTCGATATCAGCCTATTCCGTGCAGATACCGACGACGAGCTGGCCGTTGCCAGCAATATCGGCGGACGCAGCACCTACCGCAACATTGGCCGCACCCGCCGCCAGGGGCTGGAGCTGCAGTACCGACAGCCGCTGGCCGAGCACCTGGAACTGCAGCTGGCGTGGACCTGGCTGCAGGCGCAGGTGCGCTCGCCGTACCTGACCTCGAACACCCTGGTCGCTGCAGGCAGCCGCCTGCCCGGCGTGCCGCGCCAGCAGGCCTTCGCCCGATTGCAGTGGAGCCCGGCCGATTGGCAGTGGGCGCTGGAGGCAACGGCCAGCAGCGATACCGTGGTCAATGACGTGGCCACCGAGCGCGCGCCGGGCTACGCCCTGCTGCACCTGGAAGCCGGCCGTCGATGGACGCTGCCGGGCGGCGAGCTGCGCGCCTTCGCCAGACTGGAGAACGTGCTGGACCAGGCCTACATCGGCTCGGTGATCGTCAATGACGGCAATGGTCGCTTCTACGAGCCGGGACCGGGACGGCGAGCCAACGTCGGCCTGCAATGGTCGTGGCGTTGAGTTGGTAGTGCCGGCCGCTGGCCGGCATCGCGCCGCGCAGGGCGTCAGGGGGTTGCCGGCCAGCGGCCGGCACTACCGGTCAGTCGGGGGCCTTGGCTGGCACGAACGGCGAGGTCGGGTCGCTGGCCGGGAAGGTCTCCTCCAGCGCCTCGTCCTGGTTGTCGCTGGCGCGCTGCTTGCGTTCACGGCGCTTGAGCGGGCTCTCCTGGCCACCGCGATGGCGGTCGCCGCCATCCTTGCGGTCCTGGGCCGCCTGTTCAGCCTCGTGCTTCACCGGCAGGTGGTCGTGCTCGGCATCGAAGAACGGCGCGCCGGTGCCGCGGTAGTCGGCGTTGTCGGCATCGCGCTTGCCGCGCTGCTCGCCGGGAATGGGCGGGTGGTTCACCCGCAGCGGGTCTCGCGAGGTCTCTCGGCTCATGGTCTGGTACCTGCCCTTGGGGGGATTCCACTACACCGCTCCGCAGGTAAAGCCGTTGCGAACCTGGCGTCATGAACATCTCGCTCACCCCCCGGTAACGGCACCGCGCGTATTCCTGCCCACCCGCCCCCGCTGCAGGAGCCGGCCATGCCCCGTCTTGAACGACCCGCACCGTCCGTGTTCAACGCCCTGCTCGATCCGCTCGGCCAGCGCAGCGCGCAGCGCCGTACGCGTCGCCATGAAGACCCCCAGGCGGTGGCGCAGGACTACCTGCAGTACATGCTCAGCGACTACGAGGAGCGCCGCGGGCAGAGCCACCGGAACTGGCGCGACCTGTGCCCGGTGTATGCCTTCGCGTTGACCACGCATGCTGCGGATTGGCCACGCGGTGATGCCGCCGATACCTGCGAGGAACTGGCCGAGCACTGGGAACAGATGCGCGGGCAGTCACGCTTGGGCTGGTCGCAGGCGCGGCCGGTGGTGGAAGACGCCTGGCGCGCGCTGGACCATATTCCGGCGGCGGCGGTGAGGCCGTTGCTGCAGTAGTGCCGGCCGCTGGCCGGCAACCCCAGGAAACTTCAGGCCGCGAGCTCTGCCGGCCAGCGGTCGGCACTACCGCATCTGCGTAGAACCCACGTGCACGGTATCGACACGGGTGGTTTACACCGCCCATCCGAAGCTGGATGCCCTGCCCCGCCAAAGGTACGCCCATGGCCCGCCCGATCTGGACCGGCACGCTGTCGTTTGGCCTGCTCAACGTGCCGGTGTCGCTGATGTCCGGCGAACGCAAGGTTGACCTGCAGTTCCGCATGCTCGATTCCCGCGACCGCAAGCCGATCCGTTTCGAACGGGTCAACGCCGACACCGGCGAGGAGGTGCCCTGGAAGGACATCGTCAAAGCCTATGAGTACGACAAGGGCAGTTATGTCGTGCTGGAGGAAGGTGATATCCGCTCGGCCGCGCCTGAAAGCCACGAAGCGGTGGAGGTGGAATCATTCGTGGATGCGGCGCAGATCGACCCGCGCTATTACGAGAAACCGTATCTGCTGGTGCCCGGCAAGAAGGCCGAGAAGGGCTATGTGCTGCTGCGCGAAACGTTGCGCAGCACCGGCAAGGTGGGCATCGCGCGGGTGGTGGTGCGTACGCGCGAATACCTGTGTGCGGTGATGCCGCATGAGGACGCACTGGTGCTGATGATCCTGCGCTATCCGCAGGAACTGGTGGATCCCGAGGACTACAAGCTGCCCACCGGCAAGCTGTCCGACTATCGCATCACCAGCAAGGAAACGGCGATGGCCGAGCAGTTGATCGAGTCGATGGCCGGCGATTGGGATCCGTCGCAGTACCACGATGAATTCCGCGAGCGCCTGCAGCAGGTGTTGAACAAGCGCATCAAGTCCAAGGGCGGCACCACGCGGGTGGACGATGAGCCGGCACCGCGCGAGGACGCCAGTACCAATGTGGTCGACTTCATGGCGCTGCTGCAGAAGAGCCTGGATGCGAACAAGCGAACGCCAGCGAAGAAGGCCGCAACGCGCAAAGCAGCCGCTAAGTCGCCAGTGAAGAAGGCCGCAAAGAAGACAACGAAGAAGGCTGCAAAGAAGACCGCACCCCGACGCAAGGCGGGGTGAGCCATGTCGTTGCACCAGTATCGGCGCAAACGCCGGCTTGGCGGTGGCGCCGGGCAGACAACGGAGCCCGACGACACGCCCGCACCGGGCGACCCGAAGCAGCGGCCGACCTTTGTCATCCAGCTGCACCATGCCAGCTCGCGTCACTATGACTTCCGCCTGGAAATGGACGGCGTACTGAAGAGCTGGGCGGTGCCCAAGGGGCCTTCCCTGCGCGTCGGTGAAAAGCGGCTGGCCGTGGAAGTGGAAGACCATCCGCTCTCCTACGCCGGTTTCGAGGGAGACATTCCTGAAGGCCACTATGGTGCGGGCCACGTGGAAGTCTTCGATCACGGCACCTGGGCCTGTGAAGGCGATCCACTGCAGGCACTGGCGGCGGGCAGGATCGACTTCGTGCTGCATGGACAACGCCTGGCCGGTGGCTGGAAGCTGGTGCGGACCGCGATGAAAGGACGCCAGGTGCAGTGGCTGTTGATCAAGCGCGGTGACGGGGAAGCGCGCGACGCGGAGGCGGATGACCTGCTGACGGCACCGATGCCGAAACGAACACCTGCGGCGAAGAAGCGTTCCGCGGACAAGACGGCGCGAGCTGCACCCGTCGCACGCACGGCCACACGCAAGGCCGATGTGCGCTGGCATGCACGCGCGCTGCAACTGCACGGCGCACGTGACGCACCCTACCCGCATGCATTCAAACCGCAGTTGACCGATCATCGCGACAGTGCGCCGGACGGCGACCGCTGGCTTCACGAGATCAAGTGGGATGGCTATCGCCTGCTGGCGGATCTGCACAATGGCGAGGTCAAGCTGCGCTCCCGCAATGGTCTGGATTGGACCGATGATTTTCCCGAAGTGGTGCAGGCCGTGCAGGCGCTGCCGGTGCGCGATGCACGCCTGGACGGCGAACTGGTGGTGCTGGACAAGGAAGGACGCAGTGACTTCGCAGCGTTGCAGCGGGTGATCGACGGCAGTTCGAAGCAACCGCTGCGCTACATCGTGTTCGATCTTCCGGGCATGGCTGGAGCGGATATCAGTCGTGCGCCGTTGCTGGAGCGCAAAGCACTCCTGAAAGAGCTCATTGGGCCGGCGCCTGGCACCCTGGCCTTCAGCGAGCACGTGATCGACCATGGCCCGCAGGTGTTCGTTGCCAGTGGCAAGGCCGGATTCGAAGGCATCGTCAGCAAGCAGGTGGATGCCCCGTACGTGAATACCCGCGCGCGCAGCTGGGTGAAGGTGAAGCACGAAGACACCGATGAGTTCCTGATTGTCGGCCACACGGCACCCAAGGGTTCACGGGTGGGGTTCGGCTCGCTGCTGCTGGCGACGCCGGACAAGGGCGGCTTGCGCTATGTGGGCCGCGTTGGCACCGGTTTCGACGACCAAAGCCTGCGCGCGCTGCTCAAGGCACTGCAGCCGTTGGCGGTGAAGACGCCCGTGCTGCAGCTGCCGGCGCATGTGCCGTTCCGCGCTGCCAGCGTACGCTGGGTGAAGCCGGTGGCGGTGGCCGAGGTGGCCTTCCGTGGCTGGGGCAAGGAAGGCCTGCTGCGCCAGGCCAGTTTCAAGCGACTGCGCAGCGACAAGCAGAAGGAGGACCTGGGAATGAGCACCGCAGACACCGAAACCGGAGGCGAGGTCGAGATCACTCATCCGGAGCGGGTGGTGTTTCCAAGGCAGAAACTGCGCAAGGGTGACGTGGCCGACTACTACCAGCGCATGGCGCGCTGGATCCTGCCCGAGATTGCCGGACGTCCGCTGTCACTGCTGCGCTGCCCGGACGGCGTGGGCAAGGCCTGCTTCTTCCAGAAGCACCATGGCCCCGGCCTGGGGGACGCGGTACATGCGGTACCCCTGCAGCAGAAGAGCGGCCGCGAGGATTACGTCTACGTCGACGATGCGCGGGGCCTGCTGCAGCTGGTGCAGATGAACACCCTGGAACTGCATCCGTGGGGCGCGACCGTGGCCGATCCCGAGCACCCGGATCGTCTGGTGTTCGATCTCGACCCCGGCGAAGGGGTGAGCTGGGCACAGGTGAAGGCCGCTGCGCGCGATGTCCGTGACCGCCTGCAGGAGGTGGGCCTGCAGAGCTTCGTGCGGCTGTCCGGTGGCAAGGGCGTGCACGTGGTGGTGCCGCTGCAGCCCAAGGCTGGCTGGGACGAGGCCAAGGCGTTCTGCGAGGCGTTCGCGCAGGCAATGGCGCTGGAGCAGCCTGATCGCTACGTGGCGACGATGAGCAAGGCCAAGCGCGGCGGCGTGATCTTCATCGATTGGCTGCGCAACACACGCGGTGCCACCAGCGTGTGTTCGTGGTCGCTGCGCGCGCGCGATGCTGCCGGCGTGGCGGTGCCGCTGCGCTGGGAAGAACTGGCCCGGGTGAGCGCGGCCGACGCGTTTCCGATGGCCAAGGCGCTGGCGCGCGCTAAGCGGCTGAAGGGTGACCCATGGCAGGGCATCGCGCGGTTGAAGCAGAGGCTGCCGTCGCTGAAGCGGTAGTGCCGGCCGCTGGCCGGCAACCTCGGCCATCCTGAAGTTGCCGGCCAGCGCCCGGCACTACCTGCATGCGCTCAGCGCAGATCACGCGAGGGGCGGCGCCCGAACCACCAACCGACCAGCAGTTGCAACGGCAGCGATGCCAACAGCGAAATGACGAACCAGAACGGGAAGTCCGCACCCGCCGTCCACATCGCGTAGCCACAGCCCAGCGCGATCAGCGACCAGATCGAGAACCCGTGTGAACGCGGCCAGCACGGTGCGTAATAGGTGGCGAAGGAAATGCCGGCGACGCCACCGAGTACGCTGAAGGCCAGGTCCCACCCCAGCTGCACGCTGTTGCTGTCCGGCGACAGGCCCAGCAACGGCGGCAGCCAGCCGGCGACGCTGCTGACCAGCGCAAGCGACAGCACGCCGCCGATCAGGGCGACGATGGACAGGAACAGGGTCTTGAGCAGGCCAGGCATGCGCGTATTGTACGGCTGCCACAGAGTGCCCGCGTTGCCGGCCAGCGGCCGGCACTACCGAACCGACTGGGGTTTTGCCGGCCGGCGGCCGGCACTACCGATGGATCGGCATGGCCGCCATGCCCGTGGGAGAGGGGTACGGAGCAGCGGCGGCCATGCACAGGCAGTCAGGCGGCGAAGTCGAGCACCACGCGGCCTTCGATGGTGCCCGCGTGCATGCGCGCGAACACGTCGTTGATGTTTTCCAGGCGGTCGGTGCTGACCGTGGCTGCGACCTTGCCTTCGGCGGCGAACTGCAGTGACTCCTGCAGATCCAGCCGGGTGCCGACGATCGAGCCGCGCACGGTGATGCCGTTGAGCACCATGCCGAAGATGTCCAGCGGGAAGTTGCCGGGCGGCAGGCCATTGAGCGACACGGTGCCACCGCGGCGGACCATGCCCAGAGCCTGTTCGAACGCCTTGGGCGACACTGCGGTGACCAGGGCGCCGTGCGCACCGCCGATCTCCTTCTTCAGGAATGCGGCCGGATCGGTGGTACGCGCGTTCACGGTGATCTGCGCGCCGAGCTGCCGGGCCAATGCCAGCTTGTTGTCGTCCACGTCCACCGCAGCCACGTTCAGGCCCATCGCACGGGCGTACTGCACCGCCATGTGGCCCAGGCCACCGATGCCGGAAACCGCCACCCAGTCCCCGGGCTTGGTGTCGGTCACCTTCAGGCCCTTGTAGACGGTCACGCCGGCGCACAGCACCGGCGCGATCTCGACGAAGCCCACTTCCTTCGGAAGCAGGCCGACATAGTTGGCATCGGCCAGTGCGTACTCGGCGAAGCCGCCGTTGACCGAGTAACCGGTGTTGCGCTGCGTCTCGCACAGCGTTTCCCAGCCACCCAGGCAGTGTTCGCAATGGCCACACGCCGAGTACAACCAGGGGATGCCGACCCTGTCGCCTTCCTTGACGTGCCCTACCCCGCCTCCCACGGCCACGACGTGCCCCACGCCCTCGTGGCCGGGGATGAATGGCGGGTTCGGTTTCACCGGCCAGTCGCCCTCGGCGGCGTGCAGGTCGGTGTGGCAGACGCCACAGGCCTCGATCCTGACCAGCACCTCGCCCGCCCCCGGGCGCGGTACCGAGACTTCCTCGATGACCAGCGGCTTGCCGAACTCGCGTACGACGGCGGCCTTCATGGTGGATTGCATGTTCGGATCTCCGCAGTGCGCTTGCCCACAGAATGACGCCGGCTCGAGGCCGGCGCTTTGATCACGATCAAACCTTTGAAGATCCGTGCAGCAGGTTCAGCTGGCCAGCACCGATGCTTCGCGCGCCAGTCGTTCGATGGCGTCCCAGTCACGGGTCTGCAGCAGCGCCGGGGTGGTCAGCCACGAACCGCCCACGCACAGCACGTTGGGCAGGTGCAGGAACTGCGGCGCGGTCTGCGCGCTGATGCCACCGGTCGGGCAGAACCGCACGTCGGCAAACGGGCCGTGCCAGGCCGCCAGCAACGCAGCGCCACCGGCCTGCACCGCCGGGAAGAACTTGAAGGTGTCCGTGCCGTGCTCCAGGCCCAGGATCAGGTCCGAGGCGGTGGCGGCACCGGGCAAGTACGGCAGGTCGGCATCGCGCGCGGCGGCATACAGCGCCGGCGTTGCACCGGGCGACACCGCGAAGCGCGCGCCGGCCTGCTTCGCCGCCTGCATCTGCGTGGCGTTGAGCACGGTGCCGGCGCCGATGACAGCATCGGGCACGGCCTCGACCATGGCCTTGATCGCATCCAGCGCCTGCGGCGTGCGCAGCGTCACTTCGATCACCGGCAGGCCGCCGCGGAACAGCGCCTGGGCCACTTCGACCGCCTCATTCACATCTTCGGGGGTGTACACCGGAATCAACGGTGCCAGCTTCAACAGCGCGCGCAGGCGCGGATCAGCGCTGGACATGGTCTTGCTCCTTGCCCGATGGGGCATCGCGGATCGCCGCCGGGTCCGGCAGCGCAGCGGCGCATGATGCCATGCACGCTGCGAAGGTGCTGGTACCCTGCCCTGCGGCGGATTCAGACTGCGTCGGCCTGCAGTGCCTGGATGCGGCGTTGGTACCAGTCACCCCCAAGCGGGTCGAACACCGCCGAACGTTCCATCGGCGCTTCGTATACATGCACCGAAATGGCCAGGGCTTCATCGCTGGCATTGCGCAGGGTGTGGTATTCGTGAGGTGGAATGAGGCTGCCGGCGCTGCCGCAGCCGCCGCGCAGCGCGGCGTGGCGTCGGAAGCGCCAGCGTTCGCCGGCGCACTCCAGCAGCTCGTAACGGGTGATCTCCAGTTCCCCCAACCACACGCCCTCCACACACCACATGGCATCGTGGTCGTGCAGCGGCGTGCCCTGCCCTGGGCCCCAGCTCATGGCAATCACGCTGTAGCCGTGTTCCTGGCTGTGGTACAGCGGGCGTCGCGCGTAATGATCACTGACCGGACGGTGCACGCATTCGGGTAGCTCGATGCGGCTGTCCGCGATGGCTTCCTGCAGCGCCAGCTGCAGATCGGCGGTGATGCGCCCGGCATCACCGGAGGTCATCGCCGCGTCGACTGCGGCGATCAACCGGTCGCGGCCACGGAACGCCGGAAACGGAGAAGTCTGCAGGTCCATGCCCCGACTGTAGCGGAGCATGGTTAAGGGAATGTTGGTGTTCGCGCGCGTGGCACCCGCATTCATGGCAAGCACGCGTGAAAAACGGTTCAGATGCAAACGCAGTAGAGCGATCACAATGGAACCTCACGCGGTGGAACGTGTCGAACACGGTCTGTGCCGCTCCAGCTGCGACATTCCGCAACTTCGCGCCCAACGGGCGCAAGGCTAGAATTCTCCGACTTACCTGGTTCTATACATGTCAGTGCGAAATATGAGCGATGCCGCGTTGCCGGCATCGAAAGGCAAGGCTGCCACGATCAACGACATCGCACGACTGTCGGGAGTTTCCAAGAAAACGGTTTCAAGAATCATCAACAACTCGCCGCTGGTGCGCAAAGACACCCGCGACAAGGTCGAGGCGTTGATGCGCGAGGTCGGTTACGTGCCCGACCCCCTGGCGCGCGGACTCGCGTTCCGCCGCTCCTTCCTGATCGGCCTGGTGTACGACGACCCCGGCGCTCAATGCATTGTCGACCTGCAGCACGGCGCGCTGGAAGCGCTGCGCGGCACCGGCTATGAGCTGGTGGTGCATCCTTGCGACAGTCAGGACCCGGAGTGCGCGCAGGGCGTGCGCCGCTTCGTGCAGCAGCAGAAGCTGCATGGGGTGATCCTCGGCCCACGTGCATCCGAATCGGTTGCACTCGCGCGAATGCTGGACGACATCGACTGCCGCTACGTGCGGATCAACGCGCATGCGTCGGAAGAAGATGTGCAGGCGGTGGTCACCCACGATCGCGATGGCGCGGCAGCAGCAGCGGGCTACCTGCTCTCGCTCGGCCACCGCGACATCGCGGTGATCGCCGGACCGGGTGACCGGCGCGCGGCGCGTGAGCGTACCCATGGCTTCCTTGACCGGTTGGCCCAGGTGGGGCTGACCTTGCCGGGCGAGCGCGTGCTGGAAGCGGGCGACACCTTCGAATCCGGCGTGCATGCCGCCGAACGGTTGCTGTTGGGTGAACGCCGCCCCAGTGCGATCTTCGCCGGCAACGACGAGATGGCGGCCGGTGTCTACCAGGTCGCGCTGCGTGCGGGTATTGCCGTGCCACAGCAGCTGTCGATCGTCAGCTACGACGACAGCCCGCTGGCCTCGCGGCTGTGGCCGCCGCTGACCTCGGTGCGCCGCCATGTGTCCGATATCGGCCGCGTGGCCGCGTCGATGCTGGTGCAGGCCGACGTGCCGGATGCGCCGACCGCAACCAGCGTGCATCCGCAGTTGATGGTGCGCGGTTCCTGCCGGGCCGTGGACGCCTGACTGCCCTGCCCTCGCCGCGCCGCTGCAATGGCGCAGGCAGGCAACAACGAAAACGGCGCATCCAGGTGCGCCGTTTTCCTTTCAATGCGAAGCGCTGTACGCCGTGCGCTTACACGTCGCCGCCGTCGGCCCAGCCTTCACCGGTGCCCTTCTGGAACACGCGGTCATCGCCCTGCACATCGCCTGCCGGCAGATGCGCCTGGCTGGCCAGTGCCGCGTAGATCGGGGTGAAGTCCGGCGACGTCGCCTGCATCAGCTGTTCGAAGCTGTCGATGACGAAGTAGGTCTTCTGGAAGGTGTCGATGCGGTACTTCGTGCGCATGATCCGCTGCAGGTCGAAGCCGATGCGGTTGGGCGCGGCCGATTCCAGCGAGTACAGCGACTCGCCCTTCGACGACACGATGCCGGCGCCGTAGATGCGCAGGCCTTCGGGCGTATCGATCAGGCCGAACTCCACCGTGTACCAGTACAGGCGGGTCAGGTTCTGCAGTGCATCCGGGCCGATCGCGTGGGCTTTGACGCCGCCACGGCCGTACGCCTCCATGTAGTCGGCGAACACCGGGTTCATCAGCAGCGGCACGTGGCCGAACAGATCGTGGAACAGGTCCGGCTCGGCGATGTAATCAATCTGGTCCGGGCGACGGATCCACCAGGTCACCGGAAAACGGCGATTGGCCAGGTGGTCGAAGAAATCCAGTTCCGGCAGCAGGCCTTCAACGCCGACCAGGGTCCAGCCGGTGGCGGCGCCCAGCACTTCGTTGAGCTGGTCGAAGCGCGGAATCATGTGCGCGCTCATGCCCATCTCGTCCTGTGCATCCAGGAACTCCTGGCAGGCGCGGCCGACCAGCAGCTCGCGCTGGCGCTGGTACAGCGTGCTCCAGGTGGCGTGGTCGTCGGCGGTATAGGTGTCCCACGGCTGCTCGACGAGCGCGGTGGTGTACACCGGCACGTAGCCCTTGTCGGTCTGCTGGTGTTCGACGCGGCGGGGCTGGGCGAGGTCCATGGGGCACTCCTTGACGGGATGCCTACGATGCTAGGGCAGAGCACGCGCAACAGGGTTGCAAAAGTTGCGCCCGTTGGCCCTCTTGGCGCAATATCCTTGCGTACTCACCATGTTGCGGGGCAACAATGGCCGGAGAAGTCCAGTTTGATCGCACGGATATACGCCTGCTGGCTGAAATCCAGCGGGATGGGCGCGCCACCAACGCCGAACTGGCGGCGCGGGTGAATCTTTCGCCTTCGGCCTGCCTGCGGCGGTTGCAGCGGCTGGAAAGCGAGGGTGTGATCGTCGGCTATGGCGCGCGGCTGGAGCCGCGGCAGCTGCGGCTGGGCCTGCAGGCCTTCGTGCGCGTGCAGCTGGAAAAGCACGACCAGGCCGCCATCGGCCACTTCGTGGACAGCGTGCAAGCGTGGGACGAGGTGGTGGCCTGCCATGCGCTGACCGGCGACATGGACTACCTGCTGCACGTCTACGTGCGCGACCTGGAGCACTTCTCGCGCTTCCTGCTGGACCGGTTGCTCAACGCCGGTGGCGTGGCCGATGCCAATTCCAGCTTCGTGCTGCGCACGGTGAAGGGTTTCCAGGCATTGCCGCTTTCGCAGCTGGAGTCCTGAGCGGCCACCGGGCATGCCCGGTGGCCAGGCATCAAGGGATCAGCACTTGTCCTTGCGGCCCATCAGCTTGCCCAGGCGCGAGGCTTCCTCGCACTTCGGTGCGGCTACCGGTGCCGGTGCCGCTGCGGCGGCGCGTGCGCGCTGCAGCTGCTGGATCCTGGCGCGGATCTGCGGCATCGCGGCCATCGCGGCCTTTTCGCCTTCCAGGATCGCCGTGCCGCGCTGGCTGAAATCGGCAGCGCCGATGTCCAGCACCTTCGGCCGGATGACGATGTCGGCGCGTGCCAGTTCCTGTTCGCCCAGGCGCTGGCCCATGATCGAGATGGACTGGTTGACGATGCCCAGCATGTCGGTCGGCGCCTTGCCGCTGGCCTTGCTGGAGATGTCCACGGCGATCACGAAGTCGGCGCCGAGCTGGCGCGCGGCATCCACCGGTACCGGGCTGACCACGCCGCCATCGATGTAGTTGCGACCACCGATCTTCACCGGTTCGAACACGCCGGGAATGCTGCTCGACGCACGCACCGCCTGGCCGACGTTGCCGCGCACGAAGATCGCGCGCTCGCCGGTTTCCAGCTGGGTGGCGACGGCGGCGAACGGCTTCTTCAGGCGTTCGGCCGGACGGTTGGCAACCTGTTCGTTGACGTAGTCCTGCAGCTTCTGGCCCTGCACCAGGCCACCGGAGAACAGCCGCACGTCGCGGATGCTGGCTTCATCCAGCGCCACCGCCTTGCTCTGCATCTGGAACGCGTCCATGCCGCTGGCGTACAGCGCGCCGACCACGCTGCCGGCACTGGTGCCGGACACCACCGCCGGTTCGAAGCCATTGGCCTCCAGCATCTTGATCACGCCGATGTGGGCAAAGCCCTTGGCCGCGCCACCGCCGAGTGCGATGCCGATCTTCACCGGCTTGGCCTGTGGCACCACGGTCGGCGCCGGCGGCGGCGTAGGGCGGACCGGATCGCCACCGCAGCCGGCCAGCAGGCCGATCAGGGCGACGGACAGCAGCATGCGGGGGCGGAACAGGCTCATCGGCAGTGCGCTCGCGGCGCCGGATTCAGGAAAGGGCGCCAGCATACCGAAGCCGTGGCGGGGCGGGCAGGGTGGGAAATATCGCCCATTCATAAAGGTAGTGCCGGCCGCTGGCCGGCAACCATAGGGAAACTGGCAACGGTCCATGGGGCTGCCGGCCAGCGGCCGGCACTACCGGGATGCGCGCCAAGGTCCATGGGGTTGCCGGCCAGCGGCCGGCACTACCGGGATGCGTGCCAAGGTCCATGGGGCTGCCGGCCAGCGGCCGGCACTACCGGGATGCGTGCCAAGGTCCATGGGGTTGCCGGCCAGCGGCCGGCACTACCGGGATGCGCGCCAAGG
>NZ_JCAFRI010000018.1:0-96189 GCF_059367915.1 Stenotrophomonas sp. YJH_SMC_19 | reverse complement strand
GCTGGTCCCTGCCTAAGGCCAGCCAGGGCGCAAGACCAAAGGCTGCCGGCCAGCGGCCGGCACTACCGTGCCCGTCTCATGGAGGGGCCAAGTCCCTCCATCAACACAGTTGCTACACGGACGTACTTGCGGCGTCCCCGCCCGGCCCCACCCCTCCGGCCCAGCCGATAAACCGCATTTCGCGACCCACCCACGAGGGGCTGCGCCGTTCGCGGGAACTTACTTCGCCGGCGACATCCACATGTCGATGACCGCGCTGAACACCTCCGTCCCCGCGCGGTCGCGCACACTCACCGTCACCGGCAGTGCATAGCCCTCGGCAGCGGCCACGATCGGCTGGGCCGGCAATGTCACCGCCTGCAGCGTGCCCTGTGCCTTGGCCAGGTACTGCACCTGCATCCCCTTCGGAATCCAGCGCATGCCCTTCGGCAGCGAGGCGTCGACCATCAGCCCGGCGGTCAGTTCGGCCAGGTTGCACATCGCGATCGCGTGCACCGTGCCGATGTGGTTGCGCACCCTGCGGCGGTCGGCCAGCGTGCCTTCGCAGCGGCCGTGTTCCAGGCGGGTGATGCGCGGCGCGATGCTGGCGAAGTAGGGCGCCTTGAAGCAGACCGCGCGCGAGAACAGCCAGGTGCCGGCAGGCCAGCGTTGCAGCCGGTGGTAGAGCGAGAGCAGAGGCGTGGACATGGTCGATGTTCCGGTCGTCGGATAGAGCGACGGCGGGCCGAGGCCCGCCGTCGAAGGCAACGCGTATCGCGGGCGATCAGGCGGCCTGCGAATGCGGATCCTTGTGCTGGCGGTCGTAGTAGCTGGCCGCCCGCAGTTCGTGGGTGTCGAAGTCGTCCACGGTGATCGTATCCAGGGTCAGCGTGCGCAGCTCTTCCAGCAGGCTGCGCTCGTCCTGGGTGATCACGCCCTCGGCCACGGCTTCGTCCAGCTGGCTCTTGAAGTCCAGCGCCTCGATGCCCTTGCTCTTCAGCGCCTTCAGGAACTTGCGTTCCACCGGCTCGGCCATGATCGCCTTGCTCAGGTAGCTGTTGATGCGGCCACCCGGGTTGTTCTCGCACGGGGTCAGGAACACGCCACTGGCCAGGCGGTCGCGGGCTTCGTTCGGCGCCATCAGCAGGGCGGCGACGCGGCGGCTCAGGCGGTCGCCCGGGGCCTCGGCACGACGGCCCAGCGGGAAGATCAGCGCCCACATCAGCCAGCCGATCGGACGGATCGGGAAGTTGCGCAGGGCCGCCGACAGCGATTCCTCGATCTTGTGCACGCTGTCATGGAAGGCCCAGGCCAGCAGCGGCTGGTCGGCCTGCGGTGCGCCCTCGTCGTGGTAGCGCTTGAGCATGGCGCTGGTCATGTAGACGTGGCTCAGCACGTCGCCCAGGCGGCCGGACAGCGATTCCTTGAACTTCAGCTTGCCGCCGAGGGTCATCATCGAGATGTCGGCCATCAGCGCCAGGTTGGCCGAGTAACGGTCCAGCTTGCGGAAGTAGCGGCGGGTGTAGGCGTCACCCGGGGCGGCACCGAAGCGTGCCCCGGTCAGGCCGAACCAGAACGAACGCACGGCATTGGAGATGCCATAGCGGATGTGGCCGAACAGGCTGCGGTCGAAGTCCTGCAGGCCGGCACGGGTATCCGGATCCTGCGCGGCCTTCATTTCCTTCAGTACCCATGGGTGGCAGAGGATCGCACCCTGGCCGAAGATCAGCAGGCTGCGGGTCATGATGTTGGCGCCTTCCACGGTGATCGCGATCGGCGCGGCCTGCCAGCTGCGGCCGGCGAAGTTGCGCGGCCCCAGGATGATGCCCTTGCCGCCGATCACGTCCATCATGTCCGAGATCACTTCGCGGCTCATGGTGGTGCAGTGGTACTTGGCGATCGCCGACGGTACCGACGGCACGTCACCACGGTCGACTGCAGCAGCGGTGGCCTGCGACAGCGCGCTGATCTTGTACGCCTTGCCGCCGATGCGGGCCAGCGCTTCTTCCACGCCTTCGAAGCGGCCGACCGACAGACCGAACTGCTTGCGGATGCGTGCATAGGCGCCGGTCACGGCGGCACCGGCCTTGGCACCGCCGCTGGCGGTGGACGGCAGGGTGATCGAACGGCCCACGGCCAGGCACTCGTTGAGCATGTTCCAGCCCTTGCCGGCCATGGCCGCGCCACCGATCAGCTGGGTCAGCGGAATGAACACGTCCTTGCCGCGGATCGGGCCGTTCTGGAACGTCGAGTTCAGCGGGAAGTGGCGACGGCCGATTTCAACGCCGGCGGTGTCGCGCGGCAGCAGGCCCAGGGTGATGCCGATGTCGCGGGTGTCGCCGATCAGGCCATCCGGGTCGTACATGCGGAAGGCCAGGCCGATCAGCGAAGCGACCGGGGCCAGGGTGATGTAACGCTTGTCGAAGGTCAGCTTGACGCCGAGCACCTGCTCGCCGTTCCACTCGCCCCTGCAGACGATGCCGTAGTCCGGAATCGAGGTGGCGTCGGAGCCGGCGAACGGACCGGTCAGGCCGAAGCAGGGCACTTCGCGGCCATCGGCCAGGCGCGGCAGGTACTGGTCCTTCTGTTCCTGGGTGCCGTAATGCACCAGCAGTTCACCCGGGCCCAGCGAGTTGGGCACACCGACGGTGGAGCTGACCACCGAGGACACCGAGGCCAGCTTCTGGATCACCTTGTGGTGGGCCAGCGCAGAGAAGCCCAGGCCGCCATATTCCTTCGGGATGATCATGCCGAAGAACTTGTTCTTCTTGATGAAGGCCCACAGCTCCGGCGGCAGGTCAGCGTGGACGTGGGTGATTTCCCAGTCGTTGACCATCGTGCACAGCTCTTCGACCGGGCCATCGAGGAAGGCCTGTTCTTCGGCGGTCAGCTGCGGCTTGGGGTAATTGAGCAGGATGTTCCAGTCCGGATCACCGGTGAACAGTTCGCCCTCGAAGCCAACCGAGCCGGTTTCCAGCGCGATGCGCTCGGTCTGCGACAGCGGCGGCAGCACCTTGCGGAACACCTTCATCATCGGGCCGGTCAGCAGCGGCTTGCGGATGAACGGCAGCAGCAGCGGCACGGCGATGACGGCCAATATGGCGGCAGCCACGATCGTGGCGGTCTGGTTGACGTAGGGAATGAACCAGCAGGCGACCAGCAGGGCCACGCTGATCAGCGTCCAGGTAACCAGCCGCATGCGGTGGTAGGCGACGAACGCGCCTGCCAGCAGCAGGGCGAGGAAGGGAAGAACGATGCTCATGAGCGTGCTCCGGTGACGTGCTCGTTTGTGGCGGACGAAGCTGCAGCATCCGCTGCGGGCAACACGTCCAGATAGTCCAACACAGTAGCGGTAAAGGCGTCGTTGTCATCGCCGGCGACCATGTGCGTGGCCTGCGGCAGCTGTACATGACGCGCGTGCGGCGCCAACGCCAGGAATTCGGCCACGGTCTGTGGCGTGACCAGGTCGCTTCGGCCGCCGCTGACCAGCAGCAGCGGGCACTTCACCTGGCGTGCGGCCTCGGCCAGTGCATCCTGGTGCTGCTCGCTGTCGCGCGCCAGTTCGGCCACCAGGCGCGGGTCCCAGTGCCAACGCCAGCGGCCGTGGCCGTCCTCGCGCAGCAGTGCGCGCAGCGACTGCTCGGATTTGCGCGGACGGTGCGGCATGTAGGCCGAGATCACATCGGCGGCCTGGGTGAGCGAGGCAAAGCCGTCGGGATGGGCGGTCATGAAGGCCAGAATGCGTTCAACACCGGCGGTATCCCAACGCGGGGTGATGTCCACCAGCACCATCGCCGAGAACAGGCCCGGCCAGCGCGATTCGGCCAGCAGGCCGAACAGGCCGCCCATCGAGGCTGCGACCAGCACCGGCGGGCGTGGCTGTTCCCCGGCCAGCACGATCAGGTCATCAGCGAACTGCTCGCCGTGATAGGGCAGTTCGGCAGAATTCCAGTCCGAATCGCCGTGGCCACGGGCGTCGTAGGCCAGCGTCTGCAGCCCCGCCGCAGACAGGGCCCGCGCGGTGGCGTTCCATGCGTGCCGGGTCTGGCCGAAGCCGTGCGCGAACAACACGCGGCCACGGCGGCCGTGGTCGCTGGCGGTTGCGGCCAGGCGTGCGCCATGGGCGGCCTCCAGGCGAAGATCATGGAACGCAGCGGGAGTAGGGGACGTAACCATACTTGCTAGTATGGATCGCTTGTGAGGGAAGTCAATACTGCACGGTATGGTGCGCTGCGGCAGGTGCCCAGGCGGGCGTCGCGACGGTTTCGGCCGCAACCGCGTACTGCAACGAACCCCGGCGTATGGTTAAATCAGCCCATGAATCAACCTGACGCTTCCGCCGGCGAACCGCGCGCCGGCCGCAACAGCCGCCTGAGTGCCGAAGACTGGGCCCAGGCCGCTCTCGATCTGATTGCTGAACAAGGTGTGGGGGCCGTCGCGGTGGAACCGTTGGCGCGGCGCCTGGGTGTGACCAAGGGCAGTTTCTACTGGCACTTCCCCTCGCGTGATGCACTGCTGCAGGCGGCGCTGGAACGCTGGGAACTGTTCGAACAGGAACAGGTGTTCGGCAGCCTGGAGGACGTGCCGGATCCGCGCGTGCGCCTGCGCCAGCTGTTCCAGATGGTCGCGCACGAAGTGCAGCCGCACATCATCTACAGCGAACTGCTGAAGGCGCTGGACCACCCGATGGTGCGCCCGGTGATCGACCGCGTTTCGCAGCGCCGGCTCGACTATTTGGTTGCTTCGTTCCGCCAGGCCGGGCTCAGCTCCACCGATGCACGGCATCGCGCGCGCCTGGCCTATGCCGCCTACGTCGGCTTCCTGCAGCTGTCGCTGCAGCTGCAGCAACCCAAGCAGGCCCGCGAGGATTTCGAGGCCTATGTCGAGCATCTGATCGAGACGCTCATTCCCAGCTGAATGGGAGAATGGCGCCCTGCAAGTGCCGAATGCGCCTTGCAGGCGACCTCAATGCGCCAACGTATGTCGTGGTGAGGCTGGTTTCACGCGATTTGGGCATTTTCTTAACGACTCTTTAATTCCAGATCAAGTGTGGCTACTATCGGGTCACCAGCCGTTTTTTGTGCCTCCCTTTTGGGGCACGTCGGTTGGACTCAGCACACAACCCAAGATCCATGGAGAGAGAGCCCATGAAGTTGAACAGCAACAAGCTGCGCGATGCAGTGTGCGTTGCGCTGGCCGCCAGCGCCGCATCCGTTGCCGGTACCGGGGTGGCGTCTGCCCAGACCGCCACCAACCTGGACCGCATCGAAGTCACCGGTTCGCGCATCCGTACCGTCGACGTCGAAACCGCCCAGCCGGTCCTGACCCTCAACCGCGCTGACATCGAGAAGCAGGGCTTCTCGTCGGTCGCTGACATCCTGCAGAACATCAGCGCCGTGGGTACGCCGCCGATCAGCCGTGCCCAGCCGCTGTCCTCGGGCGAAGCCGTCGGCGGCACCTACATCAGCCTGCGTGACCTGGGCGCCACCCGCACCCTGGTGCTGCTCAACGGCAAGCGCCTGGGCATCACCACCGGTGGCCTGCAGGACATCTCGACCGTGCCGGTCTCGGCCATCGAGCGCATCGAAGTGCTGAAGGACGGCGCTTCGTCGATCTACGGTTCCGATGCCATCGCCGGCGTCATCAACATCATCACCCGTACCAACTTCGAAGGCGCCACCGGCAGCGTCTACTACGGCCAGTACAGTGAAGGCGACGGTGCCACCCGCACCATGGACTTCACCATGGGCGTGAAGGGTGAGCGCGGTTCGCTGACCATCGGTGCCGAGTACGCCAAGGAAGACAAGGTGCGGGCGGCCGATCGTCCGTACGGTGCGTTCCCGCGCAGCTCCAACCACCCGGACTTCGGCTGGACCACCGTCGGTGAGTTCGGCGGTTTCGTCAGCCGTCCGGCCGATGGCCTGCCGGGCGTCACCTATCCGGCCGCCAGCGCATCCAACCCGAACCGCGAAGTGCGCGTGATCCTGCGTGAGGGTGGCAACGCGAACAACAAGGCCGACTACGTCGCGCAGAACGTCAACAGCTTCTCCACCAAGGACAAGACCAACACCAACCTGCAGACCGACCTGCGTACCCCGCAGGAACGCCGTGCAGTGTTCGTCGATGGCATCTACGACCTGACCGACAACGTGCGCCTGCGCACCAACATGCTGTACAGCTTCCGCGATTCGAACCGCCAGATCGCCGGCTACCCGTACGGCGCACTGGCCTTCGGTTCGCCGATTTCGGCCAGCAGTGCGTTCAATCCGCTGGGTGCTGACATCGCCAACTGGTGGCGTCGTACTTCGGAAGTGCCGCGCAACACCCGCGCCGAGCTGACCACCTTCCGCTTCAGCGGCGGCCTGGAAGGCAGCTTCGAGTTCTCCGACCGCCTGTTCGACTGGGATGTCGGCTACCTGTACAACAACAACAAGCTGGTCCAGACCAGCACCGGCGACCTCAACCTGACCGCGCTGCGTGCGGCGGTGGGTCCGTCCTTCATCAACAGCAGCGGCGTGGCGCAGTGCGGTACCGTGGCCAACCCGATCGGGCTGAACCAGTGCGTGCCGTACAACCCGTTCCTGCACGCCGGCATCCAGAGCAACGGCGCCAACGGCGCATTGACCGGCAACACCGCCCTGCAGAACCTGCTGTTCCCGTCCGCGCACTCCACCGCCGAGACCACCACCAAGGTCATCACCGCCAACCTGGCCGGCAGCCTGTTCACCCTGCCTGCCGGCGACCTGGGCTTCGCCGTGGGTGTCGAGCACCGCAAGGAAACCGGCAGCTTCAGCCCGGACGCGCTGGTGCAGTCGGGCAACACCTCCGGCCTGGCCAACTTCCCCACCGGTGGTGGCTACAAGGTTGACGAAGTCTATGCCGAGTTCAACGTGCCGATCCTGGCCGACCTGCCGGGCGCCCGCGAGCTGAGCCTCAACGCGGCCACCCGCCATTCGGACTACGACACCTTCGGCACCACGCTGAACAGCAAGTTCGGCTTCAAGTGGAAGCCGATCGACTCGCTGCTCATCCGCGGTACCTGGGCGGAAGGCTTCCGTGCCCCGACCATCGCCGACCTGTACAGCGGCGGTTCGCAGTCGTTCGACTTCTTCACCGATCCGTGCGATTCGATCTACGGTGCGGCGCGCACCAATCCTGCGGTGCGTGCCCGTTGCGCCGCCGCACTGCCGGCCGGCGTAAATGCAGCCAACTTCCGCCAGCAGCAGCAGGGCTTCACTCCGACCACCGCTGCATCGTCGCAGACCCCGCTGGCCTTCGTCTCCGGCTCCAACGACCAGCTGACCCCGGAAACCTCGACGTCCAAGACCCTGGGCTTCGTCTGGAGCCCGGGTTTCATCCAGAACTTCAACATGTCGCTGGACTGGTGGGAAATCCGCGTCGAGAACACCATCATCTCGGACACGGCCAACCTGATCCTCAACGACTGCTACATCAACGACATCGCGGCACGCTGCTCGGCGTTCACGCGTGACCCGGTGACCGGCATCGTCAACAACCTCAAGCGCACCGGCATCAACGCCGGTTACCGCGAGGTGGAAGGCTTCGACCTGGATGTCAGCTACCGCCTGCCGACCGATCGTTTCGGCAACTTCAGCGCGCAGTGGACCAGCACCTACACCTCGCGTGATGACCTGGTCACCACCAAGAACCCGGTCACCCACCCGAATCCCCGCACCGGCGTGGGCTGGGCGGGCGGCGCCTTCCGCGTGCGTTCGAACCTGAACCTGGGTTGGGAAATGGGTGACTTCGGCGCCAGCTGGACCGTCCGTTACTTCTCCGGCATGAAGGAATCGTGCCTGAGTGCCGTGACGTTCCCGGAAGAGTGCAACCTGCCGAACTACGCTTCGCCGAACAACCAGGGCGTGGCGGTGGGCAGCGCGACCAACCAGCGTGGCGCGACCGTATTCAACGACGTCCAGCTGCGCTGGAACGCACCGTGGAATGCGACCGTGGCCGTGGGTGCCAACAACGTGTTCGGCCGCGTGGGCCCGACCATGTACAGCCAGCCGAGCGCGAACGTCTCCTACTACGGTGGCTTCGACATCGGTCGCTTCCTGTACATGAAGTACACCCAGCGCTTCTGATCGCGGCGTAATATGTACGTGTGACATGGCCACGCCCCGAAAGGGGCGTGGCTTTTTTCATGGGGCAGCCAGGCTTGATGGCGCAGGCCTTTGCGCAGCCGTGCTGGACCAGGCCGCGCACAGGCGCTTGCGCATCGCCGCGTGGTGGCGGCGAGGTGTCATTACGGGGATGGGCGAAGGGAGCGCGCGCGGAAACGTCGCGGTGAGGCAGCAGGGAGCTTACAGGTCCTGCTCGTAGCGCACGTACGGCACGGTGCCGTCGTCGTTGCTTTCGTTGCGTGGCGAGAACGGATTCTTGCCGCGGCTGATCACGTTCTCGGCGCCCACGGTGAGCTGGCCGGACCATGGCGTGCGCCAGGTCAGGCCGATACCCAGGCCTTCCCACTTGCCGGGCTTGCCGGGCACGTCGATGACGCGGCCGATGATGCTGCCGGTGAAATTGCCGTAGCCGGCGCCGATGCTCAGGCTCTTGCTGTCCCAGCGGTCGGCAATGGCCGGCGAGGCGTCGGCCAGCGGTACCAGGCGGGCCTTGGCGTAGGTGCCGGCGATGGACACGAAGCCTTCGCGGCCGATGTTCTTCTGCGCGAACACGGTCAGGTCATTCTGCTCGGCGCGCAGCGAAGGGGTCTTGTTCGGGCCTGCCAGCCATGCCGGCAGGGTTTCACGGCCGGTGCCGGCGGTGATGCCGAGGCGGCTGCTGCCACGGTTCAATGCGGCGGTGCCGGTGAAACGCCGGCTGTTGAGGTCGTCCTCGTCGCCGAGGCTGGCCAGCATGCAGTGGCTGGCCAGGCCGCTCATGCTGGTCCCGCTGCTGCTGCAGAGCAGGCCCAGCGAATCGCCGGAGGACAGGCCAAAGGCCGCATCCAGCGAGTTGCGGCCGAAATGCCAACGCGCCCCGGCCGCCTGCTCACCGGTCGGCTCCAGGTACAGCAGGGCCTCGACCTTGCCGCTGCCCTTGTTCCATACCGGCAGCACGGTGCGGGTGTCCTTGCTCTGCGCATGCACGCCCGTGATCGCGCCAAGGGCGATCATCATGGCCAGCGGTAGACGCAGGAAGGTACGCATCGGACCAGTTCAGACAGGGACGGACAACGGAAGTTCCCGTGGGGACGGGAACTTGATCCTAGGGTGTTTATGAATTCTTAACAAGCCTTGATCCTCCCCAGGTACAAGACTGCCGTTCATTGAAGCCGTTCAGGCGCCGGTACAGCCCCCTGGGCGCCGTGGAACAGTATGCCGAACTCCGTCAATGGAAAGTGATACTCACGCCCGCAGAATTCGCAACGGACCTCGACGGCGCCGGTGTCTGCAGCCGCTGCACGGGCCTCCTCCTCACCCAGCGACTGCAGCATCGCCGCCACCCGCTCGCGGGAACAGGAGCAGGCAAAGGACAGCGGCTTTTCGCCCATCAACGCCGGCTTCTCTTCGTGGAACAGGCGGTGCAGCAGCTGCTCGGCCGGGGTGGCCAGCAGTTCAGCCTTGCCCAGGGTCTCGAACAGGGCGCTGGCGCGCGCCCAGCCGTCCTCGTCGCCCTCGTCGCCCGGCAGCTTCTGCAGCAGCAGGCCGGCGGCACCATTGCGGTCGGCCGCCAGCAGCAGGCGGGTCGGCAGCTGCTCGGACTGGCGGAAGTAGTCCTCGAAGGCCTCGTCCAGTTCCGGTGCGGTCAGTCCGACCAGGCTCTGGTAGCGCTGGGGTTCACGCGGGTCCAGGCCGGGGTTCTCGATGGTGATGGCGAGGATCGCGTCATCGCCCAGGCTGGACAGGTCGCGCGGCGCGTCGCCGCCTTCGCTGAGCTGGGCGATACCGCGCAGGGTGCCGGCGGCGGTGCATTCGGCGAACAGGGTGCGCAGGGCAGTGCTGCTGCGCAGCTGGATCGACAGGCGTCCATCGATCTTGGTATGGCCGGTGAACAGCGCCGAGGCCACGCAGGCCTCGCCGAGCAGTTCGGCGGCGGTATCCGGGTACTCGGCGTGGGACAGGATCTCCTGCCAGGTAGCCTGCAGGCGCACGTGGACGCCGCGGACGCCGGCGTCGGGGAGCAGGAAGCGGATCAGGGAATCGGAGTTGGCGGTCATCGGCTCACATCGCGCGTAAACGGGGGCAGTTGCCGGATAATGCGCCGACAACCAGATAGAAGAAGGATGCACCAGTAATGGGGGCAGGGGGAGAGCAGCACAAGGTGGAAGCTGTCGTAGAAGGCCCGCACCGCAGGCGCTGGCGTTGGAAACGGCTGCTGTGGCTGCCGGTGCTGCTGGCTGCTTTCAGCTGCCTGCAGGTCCTGGTGCTGCGGTTCATCGACCCGCCCGTGTCCATGGTGATGCTGTGGCGCTATGGCGAGGCGCTGGGCGAGGCCGATTGGTCCTATCGCCTGCATTACCAGTGGCGCGACCTTGACCAGATGGCGCCGAGCCTGCCGATTTCGCTGGTGGCCGCCGAGGACCAGCGTTTTCCCGACCACAACGGCTTCGATCTGCAGGCCATCGAGAAGGCCCGCGACCATAATGCCAAGGGCGGGCGACTGCGTGGCGCCAGCACGATCAGCCAGCAGGTGGCCAAGAACCTGTTCCTCTGGCAGGGCCGCAGCTGGATCCGCAAGGGGCTGGAGGTCTGGTACACCGTGCTGATCGAAGCGCTGTGGCCAAAGGAGCGCATCCTGGAGATGTACGCCAACATCGCCGAGTTCGGTGATGGCGTGTACGGAGCTCAGGCGGCGGCGCAGAAGTTCTGGGGCAAGGACGCGGCCAGGTTGAGCCCGGCCGATAGCGCGCGGTTGGCGGCGGTGCTGCCGGCACCGCGGCGCTACAACGCCGCAAAGCCAGGGCCGTACGTGCAGCGGCGCGCCGCCTGGATCCAGCGCCAGGCACGGCAGCTGGGCGGGGCCGCGTACCTTTCGGAAGAGTGAGCGCGCGCCGCCTGATCTACGGCCGGCGGCAACGTACAATCCGGGCATGACCCGCGAACGGCTCACTTTCGTCATCGCCGCCTACAACGAGGCCCTGGCACTGCCGTTGCTGCATCCGCGGTTGTGCGCGGTGCTCGACGCGCTGCCCGACATCGACGGCCACATTCTGTACGTGGACGACGGCAGCCATGACGGGACCTGGGAGGTGATCGCCCGCCTGGCCCAATCCGACGCGCGGGTCTCCGCGCTGAAGCTGTCGCGCAATTTCGGCAAGGAAGCCGCACTGACCGCTGGCCTGGACCTGGTGCGCGAAGGGGCGGCGATGATCCTGGATGCCGATGGCCAGGACCCGCCGGAGATTGTGCCGCAGTTCGTCGCGCGCTGGCGCGAGGGCCATGACAACGTCTATGGCACGCGCCTGGCGCGCGATGGCGAGGCCTGGATCAAGCGTGCCACGGCGGCGATCTTCTACCGCGTGATGGGGCGCCTTTCGCGTACGCCGATCCCGGCCGATACCGGGGATTTCCGCCTGCTGTCACCACGCGCGCTGAGTGCGCTGCGCGAGATGCGTGAGCGCCATCGTTTCATGAAGGGGCTTTTCAGCTGGGTGGGTTTCAAGCGCGTGGCGGTGCCCTATCACCGCCACGCACGCGTGGCCGGCACCAGCAAGTTCAGCCTGTGGCGGCTGTGGAACTTCGCCCTGGAAGGCATTACCGGGTTCTCGACCGTGCCTCTGCGCGCGGCGACCTACCTGGGGCTGGCAACCGCGGCGGTGGCCTTCGTGTTCGGCATGTGGGTGATCGTCAAGGCCGCGCTGTACGGCGACCGGGTGGCGGGCTGGCCGACGATGATGGCGGTGATCCTGTTCCTGGGCGGGGTGCAGTTGATCGCGCTGGGCCTGATCGGTGAGTACCTGGGGCGCCTGTACGAAGAGTCCAAGCAGCGGCCGTTGTACCTGGTTGACGCGTGGCTAGCATCCGCCGTGGCAGACTCGGCCCTGCAACCCACCCTCGGAGGGCAGGCAGATGACCACGGTACGGCAACTGTTGGACGGCAAGTCTCCTGAAGTACATGCGGTCGCGCCGGATGCGGCGGTGATCGATGCGATCCGGTTGATGGCGGAAAAGGGCATTGGCGCGGTCCTGGTGATGGACGGGCCACGGTTGGTCGGGATCCTTTCGGAGCGCGATTACGCGCGCAAGATCGTGTTGCGTGATCGTTCTTCGCGCGATACGGCGGTGGCCGAGATCATGACGACGCAGGTGGTGACGGTGTCGCCGGGCGAACAGGTGGAGCATTGCCTGCAGCTGGTGACCGACTACCGCATCCGCCACCTGCCGGTGGTGGAGGGCGCGCAGGTGCTGGGGGTGATTTCCATTGGCGACCTGGTGAAGTCGGTGATCGATGCGCAGCGCTGGGAGCTGGATCAGCTGCAGCAGTACATCGTGGCGGGATGAGTTTTTCGCTGGCGGGCCTGCGGCCCGCCGGCCCGCTTTTCGAAGCTCAAAGCCAAAGTCAAAGCCAAAGCTAAAGCCAAAGCCAAAGCCAAAGCAGCGCCTTCCTGATACGTTGGGAGGCGGAGGGTGCGGCTGGGCAGGGTCCTCCGCCTCTGGACACGTTCCCGCGAGCGCGGTGCGTTTCAGTGCCGATCCCCCGCTCCTGGTAGATGCCAACCTTGGTTGGCAACAGCTTTTGACTTTGCTTTTTTTTTGACTTTGAATTTCGCTCTCGTTCCGCGCGCGCAGGAAACTGTCCGGAGCCGGAGCAAGGCGGCAGGCAGGACCGTGAGGCGCATGGATGCGCCGACCGAGCCTACAGGGACGTATTTACGGCGTGTCCTGCCTGTCGCCTTGCTCCGGCTCTACGCGCGGGAAGGGAGGCGCCGCGAACAACGCTGTAACCCTACTTCGCATACTGCCCACCGCAGTTGGCATCCTTGCCCGGCCCCAGTTCAATCGTAGCCAGCAGCGCTGCCGGCGGGGCAATGCTGCCCAGTGCCAGGGCCACCGCGCCGCGAATACCCAACGCCTTGAAGTCAGGGCGGAACGACGGGTCCTTGAACGTGCCGCTGATATGCAACGGTGACCGCAGTACCAGGATGCTCTTGTCCTTCGGGCGCGGTTTCAGCAGCAGGTCCAGGGTCTCGTCGCGCAGGCTGACCGTGCCTTCGCCGATGAGGATGGTATCGGTGGTGTCCACCGCCAGTGCCTGGCTGGTCATCAGGCCGTCCTGCACACCGAAGTCGGCGAAGGCGCAGCGCAGCGGAATCTGCTTGTCACCGGTCACCAGGAACTTCAGTGATTCGGTGATATCCAGCCCGGCCAGTTCCATCACCAGGTTGCCGACATGGCCACGGCCCATCGCCAGCCCGACCTTGCCGCTGCTGCTGCCGAGCATGGCGGCGATCGAGTTGCCGCGCCCGCTCAGGTCCACTTCGCCGCCGATGCCGCCCTTGGCCTGCTCGGCCAGCTTCGCATCCGGGAAAAGCTGGCCCAGCTGCACGCCGCGTACACTGGCCTTCAACGCGGTGCGAATCTGCGACTGGCGTGCATCCATGCGGACCGTGCTGCGGATATCGCCGCCGGCCACGCCGAAGTTCAGCGGGTCCAGCCGCAGCACGCCGTCATCCAGCAGCAGGTGCGCGTCCATGTCGTCCAGTGGCAACGAGGGCGCGTTGATGCGGTGGGCCTTCCAGCGCACGTCGGCATCCATCGCACGCAGTTTGCCCAGATTGTAGGGCGTGTCGGGCAATACCCGGCTGCTGGCGGCGATGCGGGCGGCCTGTGCCTTTTGTTCCGCATTCGCGGTTTCGCCGCCGCCGGTCTTCGGTGGCGCTCCCACGAAGCCGGCCAGGTCATCGAAGTCCAGGCGCCTGGATTCCAGTGTCGCGGTCAGCCGTGGACGGTCGCGTCCCACCTCGAACTGCAGGTTGCCAGCGAGGTCGCTGTCACCGACCTTGCCGGTGAAGCTGTCGTAGCGCCAGACGTTGTGGTCGCGCTTCAGCCGTCCGTCCAAGGCGTAGGGCGGTGAGGGCGGGATGGCAATGCCGAGCAGCGGGTACAGGTCCGACAGGTCCTGCCCGCTGAGTGCGAACTGCAGGTCGAACACCCGCAGCTGGAACGGATTGGTCAGCGTGCCACTGGCCACCGCGTGGGTAGCGCCGGCGCGACCGTCGAGGTGGATGCGGAACGGGTGGTCGCTGTCGGTCAGTTCCAGCGGTGATTCGGTGCCGCCGCGCAGGGTGAACGGGTTGCCCTGCCAGTGGCCTTTGCCCTGCACCAGCAGCGGCGGCGAGGCATCGGCCTGTTTCGGCTGACCGCTGCGCACGCCCACGCGGATGTCGGTGCGGCCCAGTGCATCGATGAACTGCAGCCGACCATCGTCGATGCGCAGGCGTTTGAGCTGCGGGCTTGTGCCGCCGGCGCTGTCACCGAGGAAGTCCCAGTTGCCCGGCTCGCCCTTGCGCGGGGCGGTTTCCAGCAGCACGTCCGGCCGGGTCAGGCGCACCTCGGGCAGCTGCACGCTGCCGCGCAGCAGGGGCCAGACCCGCACGTCGATCTCGACGCGGTCTGCGCTGGCCATCTCAGGTTGTTTCGCCCAGCTGGCATTGGCGAAGGTGATCGCATCGGCGCGGATCGTGCTGGTGCGGCCGAGGTCGACATCAAGGTTCCCGATGTGCAGCACTCGGCCGGTGCGTGCCTGCACCGCGCGCTCCACCGGTCCCTTGAACCAGTTCCAGTCCCACAACGCGAGCAGTACCAGGATCGCCGCCAGCAGGAAAACCAGGATCGTGAGCCAGCGCCGGCCTCGTGGGCCGGGGCGGCGGAGGCGCCAGCGGGGCGTGCGCTTTGCGGCAGGGGAGGCGGCAGCATTCACGCTGCCATGGTTGCCCCCTGTTCGTGGACAGGGCGCGAAGCGACCATGTGCATGGCGTGCACACGCCGCCGTCGGCGGCCGTTTACAGCACCTGCATGGTGACCGCGACGAAGTGGCAGACGCTGCCGCCGATCACGAACAGGTGCCAGATGGCATGCGAGTACGGGATCGATTCACGGTGGTAGAAGTAGGTCCCCAGCGTATACGACAGGCCGCCGGCGAACAGCCAGGTGAGGGTGCCGCCATCGATCGAGGCCCACATCGGCTTGATCGCCACGACCACCAGCCAGCCCATGGCGATGTAGATCACCGTTGAGAGCACCTTGAAACGGCCGGTGTAGAACAGCTTGAACACCACGCCGCCCAGCGCCAGCGCCCAGATCGCGGTGAACAGGCCCCAGCCCCACGGACCGCGCAGGCCGATCAGGGTGAACGGGGTATAGGTGCCCGCGATCAGCACATAGATCGCGCAGTGGTCGAACACCTTCAACCGGCCCTTGGCGACCGGATGCTGGATGGCGTGGTACAGCGTGGAGGCGGTGTACAGCAGCAACAGCGCGATACCGAACACGATCGCGCTGGCCAGCTGCCAGCCGTCGCCGTAGATCGCAGCCAGGGTGATCAACACCGCGCTGGCGGCCAGGGCGAATACCGCGCCCAGGCCATGGGTCAGGGCGCTGGCGATTTCTTCACGGATCGAAGCAATGGACGTCGTGGACATGGCGTAGGCATTGTTCGCGGGGAGGGGGACCCGCACCCCCTTATCATCGCCGCGATGGGCGATGCGTGCACGCCTGTCACCGTATGGTGGGTGAATGCCTGCCTTGCGTTGGCTGGGGTCAGAGCCCTTTCCTGCCGGAAAGGGATCCGACCCCGCGGCATCAGCCCACCGAAACGGTATGGGCCGCTTCGCGGGTGGCCGAGAAACGCACGTCCGGCGAGCGTTCCTGCGCCAGCTGCAGGTTGACCCGGGTCGGTGCCAGGTAGACCAGGTGGCCGGCTGCATCCAGTGCCAGGTTCAGCGCATTCTTCTCGCGGAACTCTTCCAGCTTCTTCTCGTTGCTGCAGTGGACCCAACGCGCGGTGGTCACGCTGACCGGCTCGAAGGTGGCTTCCACGCCATACTCGTCCTTCAGGCGATAGGCCGCCACGTCGAACTGCAGCACACCCACCGCACCCAGGATCAGGTCGTTGCTGGTGAGAGGGCGGAAGAACTGGGTCGCGCCTTCTTCGGACAGCTGGGCCAGTCCCTTCTGCAGCTGCTTGAGCTTGAGCGGATCGCGCAGGCGCGCGCGGCGGAACAGTTCCGGGGCGAAGTTGGGGATGCCGGTGAAGGTGACCGCTTCGCCTTCGGTGAAGGTATCGCCGATGGAAATGGTGCCGTGGTTGTGGATGCCGATCACGTCGCCCGGCCACGCCTCGGCCGCGATCTCGCGGTCGCTGGCCATGAAGGTCAATGCGTTGGCCAGCTTCATTTCCTTGCCGGTGCGCACGTGGAAGGTCTTCATGCCGGCGCTGAAACGGCCGGAGCAGACGCGCATGAAGGCCACGCGGTCACGGTGCTGCGGATCCATGTTGGCCTGGATCTTGAACACGAAACCGGTCAGCTTGTTTTCTTCCGGGGCGATCTCGCGGCCGGTGGTGGAGCGTGCCTGCGGCGACGGCGCATGCTCGACGAAGAAGTCCAGCAGCGGCTGCACGCCGAAGTTGTTCACGCCCGAGCCGAAGAACACCGGGGTCTGCTTGCCGGCGCGGTAGGCCTCCAGGTCGAACGGATGGCTGGCGCCCTGCACCAGTTCCAGCTCGTCGCGCAGGTCGGCCAGCATCTGCGCACCGATCTTCTCGGCCAGGCCGGGGGCGTCGATGGACGGGAAGATGGTCGAGTCCTGGCGGGTGAAGTTGCGGCCCGGCTCGTACAGGTGCACTTCGCCGGTCAGCAGGTGGACCACGCCCTTCAGGCGCTGGCCCATGCCGATCGGCCAGGTGACCGGCGCGCACTGGATGCCCAGCACGGTTTCCACTTCATCCAGCAGCTCGATCGGGTCCTTGCCCTCGCGGTCGAGCTTGTTGATGAAGGTCATGATCGGGGTATCGCGCAGGCGGCACACTTCCATCAGCTTGATGGTGCGCTCTTCCACGCCCTTGGCCACGTCGATCACCATCAGTGCCGAGTCCACCGCAGTCAGCACGCGGTAGGTGTCCTCGCCGAAGTCGGCGTGGCCGGGGGTGTCGAGCAGGTTGACGATCTTGTCTTCATACGGGAACTGCATCACCGAAGAGGTGACGGAGATGCCGCGTTCCTTTTCCAATGCCATCCAGTCGGAGGTGGCGTGGCGGGCGGCCTTGCGGCCCTTGACCGAACCGGCCATCTGGATCGCGCCTCCGAACAGCAGCAGCTTTTCGGTCAGCGTGGTCTTGCCGGCGTCAGGGTGGGAAATGATGGCGAAGGTGCGGCGACGCGACGCTTCGTTGGCGACTTCGGACATGGCAGTGGCGCCCGCCCGGGGCGCTTTTCAAAGAGATAAGCGCCCGATTATACCGGCCGGGGCCGTTCAGCGCCCGATGCCGCCCTCGGCCTCGCCCTGGCGGGCGAACTGCAGCTGGCCCTGCTCGGCGAAGATGCGAGCCGGCACCGAACGCAGGCCCATGCCGCGGTTGACCTGCACCACGAAGTGCAGGTGCGGTGCGCTGCTGAAGCCGCTGTTGCCGGACAGGCCGATGGGCTGCCCGGCGCCCACCGCCTGGCCGCGACGCACGCGCATGCCGCCGGCCTGCAGGTGGCCGTACAGGGCCATGCTGCCGTCGCTGTGCAGCACGCGGATGAAGTTGGCGCGGGCACCATCACGTTCGCGGTCCTGGCCGTTGCCTCGGAAGCCATCCTGGATCTGCATCACCGTGCCCTCGCGCGCGGCCAGCACCAGTGTGCCCTCCGGCAGTGCGAAGTCGACCGCGTCGCGGTTTTCCTCGTCGTCGTGGCTGAACCGGCCCTGCGGCGCCTGGTCCACGCGCGGGCGTGCATCATCGAAGGGCAGGCGGTAGGCCACATCCTCGGCCTGTGCGGCGGGGTTGCCTGGTACCGACTGCAGGCGCAGGTCCAGCATCCGGCCATTGACCGGCGCGGGGAGGTGGCCGACGACCAGGCTGCTGTCGCCCTGTATCAGTGACTGCACCGGCAAGCCGTCGACCGGGTGCCCAGGGGCGGCGCGCAGTTCGATCTGCAACGGCCCGGCCAGAGTGTTGTCGATCCGGGCCTGCCAATGTTCGCCGATCGACTGCAGGCGCAGCTGGGCCATCGGAAGGGGGGCCTTCGCCTCCGCGCTGGCGGGGGTAGGCGCCTTCGGCAGCATCCCCCAGCCCTGGCGCCAGTCGCTGGCGCCGGCAGAGGCGCTGGCCAGCAGCGGCAGGAGCAGGCAGGTCAAGGGCAGGCGTGGCATCAGCGGATTCAGGAAAACGGACCGTCCGGACTGTACCCGATCCTGAACGGAGCGACCGCGACGCCTCTCGCATACCTGTTGCGAAAATATTCATCGCTTTATCCGCATGAAGGGATTGACAGCGCCCGGAAGCGCTGGCATCGTGGCCTCACCATCGAGACCGGCAGAGGGACAGGCCCTTTGAAGCCGGGGCAGCCCGCGGATGCGAAAGCGTTCGCGTAGGTGCCAAATCCTGCGGGGACCGTGGCGTCCACCGAAAGATGGTTCGATCCATGCACCGCACGTGCATCTCGAACGCGAGCCCCGCGAAGGCTCGATGGCCGATTCCCCAACCGGATCCCGCCATGAGCTTCGCTGCCAGTACCGCCGTTCGCCCCGAACCCTTTGTCCCCGTCAGCGTGCCGGTCGAAGACCGCGTGCATGCCGAGCGCGGTGAGTTCGCCGCGGTGCTGTCGATGCGTCACGCTGGCCCCAGCCCGGTGCGCCTGCGCTATGAGTGGGTCGGCCCGGCCAATGCGCCGGTGGTGGTGCTGGCCGGCGGCATTTCCGCCCATCGCCATGTGGCGTCCAACGCACAGTTCAGCGAGAAGGGCTGGGCCGAAGACCTGGTCGGCAGTGGTCGCACGCTGGATCCGCAGCAGTTGCGCGTACTGGCGTTCGACTTCATCGGGGCCGACGGTGCGTTGGACGTGCCGATCGATACCGCTGACCAGGCCGATGCGCTGGCACTGCTGCTGGATCATCTGGGTATCCGCACGCTGAAGGCCTTCGTCGGCTACTCGTATGGCGCGCTGGTCGGCCAGCAGTTCGCGATCCGTCATCGAGCCCGGGTGCGCCAGCTGGTGCTGGCCAGCGGCGCGCATCGTCCGCACCCGTATGCCGCGGCCTGGCGCGCACTGCAGCGCCGCGCCGTCGCCCTCGGCCAACTGCAGTGCGGCGAAGACCACGGCCTGGCGCTGGCCCGGCAGTTCGCCATGCTCAGCTACCGCACCCCGGAAGAGTTCGGCGAGCGCTTCGACGCCGCGCCGGAAGTGATCAACGGCCGCGTGCGGGTCGCCGCCGAGGACTATCTCGACGCCGCCGGCGCGCAGTACGTCGCGCGCACGCCGGTGACCGCCTACCTGCGCCTGTCCGAATCGATCGACCTGCACCGCGTGGACCCCGCCGCCATCCTGCCGCCGACCGTGGTGGTCGCGGTGGAGGGTGACCGCTTGGTGCCGCTGGCCGACCTGGTCGGCCTGGTCGAGGGGCTGGGGCCGCGCGGAAGCCTGCGCGTGCTGCGCTCGCCCTACGGCCACGACGCCTTCCTCAAAGAAACCGATCGCATCGACGCGATCCTCGCCACCGCCTTCCGCACCTCTGGAGAGTCCGCATGAGCCTGCACGCCAACGAGCCGTCCTGTAGCCGCACCACTGCCGCCGTCCGTGCCGGCATCGATCGGGACACCGCGCATGGCGCGGTCACGCCGCCGATCGTGCTGTCGTCGAACTTCAGTTTTGAAGGCTTCGGCAACAAGCGCCAGTACGACTACACGCGCAGTGGCAACCCGACCCGCGACCTGTTGGGTGAAGCGCTGGCCGAGCTGGAAGGCGGTGCGGGCGGCGTGATCACCGCCACCGGCATGGGCGCGATCAACCTGGTGCTGAACGCGCTGCTTCAGCCGGGCGATACCCTGGTCGTGCCGCACGACGCGTACGGTGGCAGCTGGCGGCTGTTCAATGCGCTGGCGAAGAAGGGCCATTTCGAACTGGTCACCGCCGACCTGACCGATCCGCGCGCGCTGTCGCAGGCGCTGGCCACCCAGCCGAAGCTGGTGCTGGTGGAAACGCCGTCCAATCCGCTGCTGCGCATCACCGACCTGCGCTTCGTCATCGATGCCGCGCACAAGGCAGGTGCTCTGGTTGTGGTCGACAACACCTTCCTGTCGCCGGCCCTGCAGCAACCACTGTCGTTCGGTGCGGATCTGGTGCTGCATTCCACCACCAAGTACATCAACGGCCACAGCGACGTGGTGGGCGGTGCGGTCGTCGCGCGCGATCCGGCACTGCATGAGCAGCTGGTGTGGTGGGGCAACGCGCTGGGCCTGACGGGTTCGCCGTTTGATGCCTTCCTGACCCTGCGCGGCCTGCGCACGCTGGATGCGCGCCTGCGCGTGCATCAGGAGAACACCACGTCGATCGTTGCGCTGCTGGACCAGCATCCGGCGGTCGGCCGCGTCTATTATCCGGGTCTGGCTGATCACCCGGGCCACTCCATCGCTGCTCGCCAGCAGAGTGGCTTCGGCGCGATGCTGTCGTTCGAACTGGCGCACTGCGCGGGTGATGATCCGCACGCGGCGGTGCGCGCGTTCGTCGATGGCCTGCGCTGTTTCACGCTGGCCGAATCGCTGGGCGGCGTCGAAAGCCTGATCGCGCATCCCGCCACCATGACCCATGCGGCGATGACCGCCGAAGCGCGTGCCGCGGCCGGCATCAGCGAAGGCCTGCTGCGCCTGTCGGTTGGCATCGAGGCCGAGCGTGACCTGTTGGCCGATCTCGGCGCCGCGCTGCAGCGTGCCGAAGCGGTGATTGATGCGGCTGCGCGCCGCAAACAGGTGGTGGATGCATGAGCGCGCTCGCCGCAGAAATTCCTGCTCTGGGCGTGGGACGCCTGGCGCTGCTGGGCACCGGCACGGTCGGCTCGGCCTTCGTACAGCGTTACCAGGCATTGCGGGCGCGTGGGCTGGAACTGCCCAGCGTGCAGTGGCTGGCCAATTCACGCACTGCGCTGGAGATCGATCGTGACCTGGCCTTGCCGCTGGAACTGGCACGGCGTGCACCGCGCGATGGCCAGAGTTCGCCACCGTGGGCGAGTGCGGAAGGACTGGAGCGTGGCGACGTGGTGGTCGACGCCACCGCCAGCGAAGACGTGGCCGCGCGCCACGTGCAGTGGCTGGCGCGGGGCGTGCATGTGGTGACCGCCAACAAGCTGGGGCGTGGTGCGCAGCTGGCCCGCGCGCAGGCCATTGCGGAAAGCTGTGCCGACAGTGGCGCACGCTATGGCGACAGCGCGACGGTGGGCGCGGGCCTGCCGCTGTTGAGCAGCCTGCGTGCACTGGTGGCCGGTGGCGATCACATCCATGCCATCGAAGGCGTGCTGTCCGGTTCGCTGGCGTGGCTGTTCCATCGTTATGACGGCCAGTCGCCGTTCTCGGCGGCGGTGCGCGAGGCGCTGGCTGCCGGCTACACCGAGCCCGATCCGCGCCTGGACCTTTCCGGTGAAGACGTGCGCCGCAAGCTGCTGATCCTGGCGCGCAGCAGCGGGCTGGCGCTGGATGCGTCGCAGGTACAGGTGGATTCACTGGTGCCTGAAGCGCTGGCAGCGCTGCCGCTGGAGGATGCGGTGGCGGCGCTCGAGCAGCTGGATGCGCCGTTGCGGGCGCGCTGGCAGCAGGCGCATGACAATGGCCGCGTGCTGCGTTTCGTTGGCCGTGTCGATGGCGAGGGTGCGCAGGTGGGCCTGCGTGAGTTGCCTGCCGATCACCCGTTGGCGCAGGGCGCGGGCACCGACAACCGCGTGGCCATCCACAGCGATCGCTATCACCGCCAGCCGTTGTTGATCCAGGGCCCGGGCGCGGGCGCGGAAGTCACTGCCGCCGCGTTGCTGGATGACGTGCTGCGGATCGTCGGCTGATCGCACTGCTTCTGTAGAGCCGAGCCCATGCTCGGCTGCTGCTGGCAAAATCCCCTCCTGCTGGGTAAGCCGAGCATGGGCTCGGCTCTACAGGGGACGGCTGCCGTTCAATGCGCCTTCAATGCCTTCAGCAACGCCGCGTTGAACTGCTTCGGGTCCTGCACCTGCGGCGAATGGCCCAGTTCGGCGAACTCGATCAGCGTCGCGCCGGGAATCGCCGCGGCTGCCGCCTTGCCGAGCACCGGATAGTTGCCCAGCGTCGCCTTCACCGCTGGTGGCGCCAGGTCGCGACCGATCGCGGTGCGGTCCTTCTGGCCGATGAACAGCGTGGTTGGCACCTGAACATTCTTGAGTTCGTAGACCACCGGCTGGTTGAACACCATGTCCGAGGCCAGTGCCTGGCTCCATGCAACGGCCTGCTTGCCGGGCCCTTCGTACATGCCCGACTGCATCCGTGCCCACGGTTCATACGCCGGCTTCCATTTTCCGTCGTAGTACACGTCCAGCTGGTAGCGGCGGATGCTGTCATAGCTGATGTTCATTTCGCCGGCGTACCACGCGTCCACGCTGCGCCAGGGAACACCCAGCGCCTTCCAGTCTTCCAGCCCGATCGGGTTGACCAGTGACAGGCTGCGCAGGTCCTGCGGGAACATCAGCGCATAGCGCACCGCCAGCATGCCGCCCATCGAATGACCGACCAGGTGCACCGGGACATCACCCAGTTGCAGCTGTTGCAGCAGGGCATGGGTGTTGGCGGCCAGCTGCGCGAACGAATACTGGTAACGCTCGGGCTTGCTGGATTTGCAGAAGCCCACCTGGTCCGGGGCGATCACCCGATAGCCGGCGGCAACCAGTGGCTTGATCGATTCCTTCCAGGTGGCGGCACAGAAGTTCTTGCCGTGCAGCAGCACCACCACGCCGATGGGTGCCTTCTTCGGCGCGATGTCGAGGTAGGCCATTTCCAGCGGCTGCCGCTGCGATTCCAGCGCGAAGGTCTTCACCGGATAGCCGTAGTCGAAACCCTCCAGCCGCGGCCCGTAAGTGGGCGCGGCCAGCGCAGGCAGTGGAAGGCAGGCAAGCAGGGCGGCAGCGATCACGCGCATGGGGCGGTCCTGGATAGGGGAGCCCCGAGCCTAACCGGAACGCAGTGACGGTGTCGTCCGACCGAGCAAGGGCGACGAGGTAGAGTCGACTGGGTAGAGTCGACTGTTAGTCGACTACCTTCCCCACAACGAGCGAAAATCCCGCGCTGCGCGCGATAGTCGACCAACGGTCGACTCTACCTGTGGCCCGGCGCCATCGCGCCGGGACCGGTCGACCTCAACACTCGATGACGTTCACCGCCAGGCCACCGCGGCTGGTTTCCTTGTACTTGTCCTGCATGTCGCGGCCGGTATCGCGCATGGTCTTGATCACCTTGTCCAGCGACACCTTGTGCTTGCCGTCGCCGCGCATCGCCATGCGCGAGGCATTGATCGCCTTCACCGCGCCCATCGCATTGCGCTCGATGCAGGGGATCTGCACCAGCCCGCCGATCGGATCACAGGTCAGGCCGAGGTTGTGTTCCATGCCGATTTCCGCGGCATTCTCGATCTGGCTCGGGTTGCCACCCAGCGCTGCGACCAGGCCACCGGCCGCCATCGAGCAGGCCACGCCCACTTCGCCCTGGCAGCCCACTTCGGCGCCGGAGATCGAGGCGTTTTCCTTGTACAGGATGCCGATCGCTGCCGAGGTCAGCAGGAAGTCGAATACGCGCTGTTCGTTGGCGCCGGGGCAGAAACGGTCGAAGTAATGCAGCACCGCCGGCAGCACGCCGGCAGCGCCGTTGGTCGGCGCAGTCACCACACGACCACCGGCGGCGTTCTCTTCGTTCACCGCCAGCGCGTACAGGTTGACCCAGTCCAGAGTGGTCAGCGGATCGCGCATCGCTGCTTCCGGCTTCGACGACAGCTCGCGGTACAGCGCCGGTGCACGACGGCCGACCTTCAGGCCACCCGGCAGCACGCCTTCCTCGCGGATGCCGCGCGCCACGCACGACTGCATCGCACTCCAGATCTCGCGCAGGTTGGCGCGGATCTCGTCTTCGCTGCGCCAGCACTTCTCGTTCTCGAACATCAGCTGGGCAATGCTCAGGCCGCTGCGCGCGGTCTGCGCCAGCAGCTCGTCGCCGCTCTTGAACGGGTAGGGCAGCGGGGTTTCGTCGGGCACGATGCGGTCATCGGCCGCGTCGTCCTGGTTGACCACGAAGCCGCCACCGACCGAGTAATAGTCGCGGGTGGCGATCACCTCGTCCTCGGCGTTGTACGCGGTGAAGCGCATGCCGTTGGTGTGGTACGGCAGCTTCTGGCGCTTGTTCATGCCGAGGTCGCGCTTCTCGTCGAAGGCGATCTCGTGCTGGCCCATCAGTTGGATGCGCTTGCTGCTGCGGATGCGCTCCAGGGTGGCCGGAATGATGTCCGGATCGATCAGGTTCGGCCGCTGGCCTTCCAGGCCCAGCAGGATCGCCTTGTCGGTGCCATGGCCGCGGCCGGTCAGCGCCAGCGAGCCATAGACATCGGCGCGGATGCGCGCGACCTCGTGCAGGCGGCCCGGGTCAAGCAGCCAGCGATGGATGAATCGCTCGGCGGCCTTCATCGGCCCGACGGTGTGCGAGGAGCTCGGGCCAATGCCGATCTTGAAAACGTCGAACGTGCTGACAGCCATGGTTGCCGTACTGCGGGTACCGGAGGAGACCGCTATTCTAGCGGTTCATGCCGTACTTCCATGGCTGCGGCGCAGCATTTCGGCAGAGGGAGCAAAACCGGTGTTGACCCTGTTC
Organism: Stenotrophomonas sp. YJH_SMC_19; assembly: GCF_059367915.1. Classification (NCBI taxonomy): domain Bacteria; kingdom Pseudomonadati; phylum Pseudomonadota; class Gammaproteobacteria; order Lysobacterales; family Lysobacteraceae; genus Stenotrophomonas; species Stenotrophomonas sp. YJH_SMC_19. The sequence goes on along the minus strand of NZ_JCAFRI010000018.1, from coordinate 71,403 downwards.
CAGCGCGATGACTGCCACCTGTGCGACATGGCCCTGGCCGAGCTGGCCAAGGCGCGGGCACCGGAGTTCGAATCGGTGTTCCTGGATGACCAGCCTGCGCTGGAAGCGCGCTACGGCGCGCGGGTGCCGGTGCTGCGCGACGAGACTGGTGGTCGTGAGCTGGACTGGCCGTTCGACGCAGCCACGGTTCAGGCCTGGCTGGCGGTCGATCGGTAGTGCCGGCCGTTGGCCGGCAACCCCGCGATGCCCGGTGATGCCGGCCAGCGGCCGGCACTACCAGACGCGGTTTACTTCGCGTCGAACTTCACGATCGTGCTGATCGCGGTTTCGTCCGGGATGGTCTTGGTGTCGGCCCAGTCGCCGCCGCCGACGCCGAAGTCCAGCCGCTTGACCGTGGCCTTGCCGGTCAGCACCGGCTGGGTGCCCGGCTTCCAGGTGAAGGTGAGGGTGACCGGCTTGCTGACGCCTCGCAGCTCCAGTGTGCCATCGGCGGCGAACTGGTCATTGCCCACCGCGCGGAAGCCCTTGGCGGTGTAGCGTGCGGTGGCGAACTTGCCAACATTGAAGAAGTCGGCGGTCTGCAGGGTCGAGTCACGGTCGCTGTTGCCGCTCTTGGCGCCGGCCAGCGGGATCACCACGTCCAGCGAACCGGCGGCCGGATTGGCCGGGTCGAAGCTGAGCTTGGTGGCAAAGCCCGGGAAGCTGCCGGTGAACACTTCGCCGTCGTACTTGGTGGCGAACACCAGGATCGAGCCGGCGCCGGGCGCCTGTGCGTAGTCGGCGGCGAACACCGGGGTGGTGGCCAGCATGCCGGCCAGGGCGGCGGCCACGGCGGCCGGAGTGGTCAGTTTCAGGTTCATCGGTCAGTCCTTCTGAGGGGAGGCGAGCCAGCCGCGCGGCAACATGCGGGACAAGGTCGCATCGCGCTGGAACAGGTGGTGGTAGAAGGCAGCGCCGGCATGGGCCAGCACCACCGCGATCAAAAGCCAGAAGCCGTACTCGTGGATGGCATGCGATACCGCGACCACCTGCGGGTCGGGACCGCTCAGCTTGGGCACGTCGACCAGGCCGAACCAGCGGAACGGGCGCAGGCCGCTGGCCGAGTCGTACAGCCAGCCCGACAGCGGGATGGCGAACATCAGCACATACAGCAGCACGTGGGTGGCACTGGCGATGCGTTCCTGCCAGCTGGGCACGCCCGGCACCGGCTTGGGGGCACCGGCATACAGGCGCCAGCCGAGGCGGAAGAGCACGAGCGCCAGCACGGTGATGCCGATCGATTTGTGCGCGGTATAGACCCAGAAATACTTGGGGGTCTTGGGCAGTTCGCCCATGGTCAGGCCGACCACGCCCAGGGCGAGGATCAGCAATGCGATCAACCAATGCAGGATCTGGCTGACACTCCCCCAGGCGGCGGGGGTGTTCTTGGCGGTCATGAAGGGTCCTCTAGGGGGCCGTCTTGGGGTCGGAGTGTGGAACGGGAGCGGGAGTTCCCGGGGCGTCGCTGCGGTCGAGGGTGGCTTCGGCCTCGATCCTCAGCTGTACTGCATCACCGATGACGCCCGGCCAGGCGGTGATGCCGAACGCGCGCCGGCTCAGCGTGGTGCTGGCGGAAAAACCGGCGGTGCGTCGGAACGGGGGGAGGGGGTAGCGCTTGATGGCGTTGAGGGTCACGTCCAGCGTGATCTCCTGGCTGACCCCGCGCAGGGTCAGGGTGCCGATCACGTGGGCGCGCCTGGCATCGATCGGTTCGACCCGGCTGGAGACGAAATGTGCCTTCGGGAAACGCTCGCCATCCAGAAGGCTGCGGGCCAGCGTGGCCTGGTTCCATTTGGCGTCACCAAGGTCCAATCGCGACACGGGGACTTCGACGTCCAACGTGGCTTCGCGCCAGTTGTCGGGATCGAACTGCAGCCGGCCCTCACTGCCGGAGACCGTGCCCATCGCCTGCGAGTAGCCCGCGTGGTCGATGCTGAACAGCACACGCGTGTGCACCGGATCGAGGCGATAGGTATCTGCATCCGCCCAGGCGGGAGCGGTGGCGAGCAGCATCGGCAGCAGGGCCAGGCAGGGACGCATCGATGGCGGGCTCCGGAAGGGGTACGCTGTGATCATACGCACAGGCCCCTGCCAAGGATGCGTGCATGGCTGCAACAGTTCGTGGTGGTCCTGCCCCGGCAACAGGCTGTTGCAGCCATGACCCCGGCCCTGTGTGACAATCGGGACAGGACAGGGGGTTCAGGATGACGAGCAGCTGGCGCCTGTGGTGCCTGGGCATCGCGGCAACGGGGCTGCTGCTGTTGGCGTCTGCCACGGCGGCTGCAGCCCTGGACATGGCAGAAACACCACGCCTGCGGCGCTTCGGTGCCGCCGAAGGCATGCCTTCGCGCATGGTGCTGGCGCTGGCCGAGGACCGCCAGGGCCATGTCTGGGCCGCAACCGATGGCGGTCTGGTGCGCTACGACGGCAGCTCGCTGCGGGTCTGGGAACATGACCCGGAACAGCCCGGTTCGTTGCCCGGCAACGAGATCGAGACCCTGCTGGTCGATCCGCTGGACCGTGTGTGGGTGGGCATCAATGGCAAGGGCGTGGCCCGCCTGGATGCCGACCGCGAGCGGTTCAAGACCTTCGATGCGGTCAATGGTCCGTGCCTGGGCCAGTTCTGGACGCTGGCCTACGCCGGGGATGCGTTGTGGATCGGCACCAGCAGCCAGGGTATCTGCCGGTTCGGGGAGGACGGCAGTCTGCGCTTCTTCAAGCACGACCCGGCCCGTGCCGACGGCCTGCCCAGCAACACCATCTACAGCAGCCTGGTCGATGCTCGGGGACGCCTGTGGATCGGTACCGAGGCCGGCGTCGCACGCTGGAATGGCCGTGACTTCGAGCCCGTGGCACCGCACGCGCTGGGCGCATTGAGCGTGCTGCGGATGAGCCGCGATCCGGATGGCTCGATCTGGGTCGGCAGCCAGAACGATGGCCTGTACCGCATCGATGCGCAGGACCGGGTCAGTCGTCCGCGCTGGAGCGACAGCGCCGGCCTGCGCTCGGCGCTGGTGCTGGCCGATCGCCAGGGCGGCTACTGGGCGGGCACGTCCGATGGCCTGCTGCGTGGCGATGCAAGTGCGCTATGGCGGCTCGACGGCGACCGCGGCAGTGGTTTCCTCACTGCACAGAGCGGTGTGCTCGATCTGCTGCAGGACCATGAAGGCGGATTGTGGGTCGCCCTGCTGACCCAGGGACTGGCCTACCTCCCGCCCGACTGGCGCCGCTTCTCGATCTGGAACCAGCTCGATGGCAAGCCGCTGGACAGCCAGTACCTGCTGGGCGCGGCCAGTGATGGCCAGAACTACTACGTGGGTTCGGCGCACGGCGTGTATCAGCTGGACGCACATGGCACGTTGCGCCTGCTGGCCAGCGACCGCGAGATCGGCAGCGGTGCGGTGTGGTCGGTACTGCCGCGGTCGGACGGGCGCCTGTGGCTGGGGCGTGCCGGCCGCATCAGCGTGTATGACCCGGCCACCCGCGCGCTGCACGACTGGCACATCGGTGGAGGCGCCGATCTGCGCCAGCGCATCGACCTGATGCGGCAGGCACCCGATGGCACGGTCTGGCTTTCGGTGATGAACCTGGGCCTGCAGCAGCGCAGTGCGGAGGGCCGGGTGCTGCGCAGCTATCCTCTCGACGATTTCCGCAAGGCGGCCGACTCACCCATCGAGCAGATCCGCTTCGATGCCCATGGCAAGGCATGGGTGATGGGCGACATGGGCATCTGGCGTGAGCAGGCCGGTCGCTTCGAAGCGGTGCCGGGGGTCTCGCGCGGGCTGATCTACGACCTGGTGTGGGTGGATCCGCAGCAGTTGTGGCTGGCCCGCCAGGGCGCGCTGGAGCGCTACCAGTGGGATGGCATGAGCCTGCGCCTGATCCAGCGCATTGATGGAAGCGCCGGTGTGCCGCCGGTCAGCATGGGGGGCCTGGCATTGGCCGACAATGGCCGGGTGTGGGCGACCACGCCGCGCGGCCTGCTGCGCTGGGACCCGAAAGCACGACGCCTGCAGTTGTTCAATGAACGCGATGGCCTGTCCGATGCCGAGTTCACCAGCCGGCCGCCAGCGGTGAATGCTGATGGTCGCGTTCTGGCCGTCGCCCAGACCGGCCTGGTTGCATTCGACGTGAATGCCGACGACGTGGTGCTGCCCGGGTCGTCGCTGGTGATTGCCGAGGTGCGCGTGCGCCGCGATGATGCACGCGGCTGGCAGCCGCTGCCGAACACCGGCACCCTGCTGCTGGGACCGGATGATCGCGACCTGCAGATCGATGCGCGGTTGTTGTCGTATGCCAATCCCCAGGGCAACCGCTACCGCTTCCGGGTACGCGGGTATGACCAGAACTGGGTGGAGCAGGGCGGCGACGGCCAGCGCACGCTGTCGCGACTGCCGACCGGCAGCTACGTCATCGAAGTGCAGGCGGCCACCGCCAATGGTGCATGGACGCCTTCGCAGCAGCTGCAGGTGAAGGTGCTGCCACCTTGGTGGCGCAGCGGCATGGCGATCTTCGGCTACATCCTGATCGGCTCGCTGCTGCTGCTCGTCCTGGTCTGGTCGATCCGTGCGCGCCTGCGCCGTCGCCAGCAATGGCAGCTGACCGTGCACAAGCAGGAGCTGGCCGAACAGGCCTCGCAGGCCAAGAGCCGGTTCCTGGCCACGCTGGGGCATGAAGTCCGCACGCCGATGACCGGCGTGCTTGGCATGAGCGAGTTGCTGCTGGCCACACCGCTGGACCCGGTGCAGCGCAGCTATGCCGGCTCCATCCAGCAGGCCGGCAGCCATCTGCTGCGGTTGGTCAACGATGCGCTGGACCTCGCGCGCATCGAAGCCGGTCGACTGGAGCTGGATCTGCGTCCGTTCGACCTGGCCGGACTGCTCGACCAGGTGCAGGCGCTGATGCAGCCCATGGCGAAACAGCGCAAGCTGGATTTCCAGCGTGGCGACGATCCGCCCGGCCCGATCAGCGTCAGTGGCGACGAGATGCGCGTGCGGCAGATGCTGCTCAACCTGCTGGGCAATGCCATCAAGTTCACCGAGCGCGGTCATGTCGGCCTGGCCGTGCACCTGGAAGAGAACGGCGGCGGTCTCTGCTTCGAAGTGCACGACAGTGGTCCGGGTATCAATGCCGAGCAGCAGGAGCGGCTGTTCCACCGATTCGAACAGGCGGAGGGGCCGCGCACGGCCTCGCGCTATGGTGGAAGCGGGCTGGGCCTGGCGATCTGCCAGGAGCTGGCCGTGGCGATGGGCGGGCGCATCGAAGTGGACAGCCAGCCAGGCAAGGGCGCGCGTTTCCGGGTGCGGTTGCCGCTGCCCTGGACCCGGCAGGCAGCCGCCACGGGCGAAGCGCCGGCACTGCCGATGCTGCCGCCACTGCGCATCCTGCTGGTGGAGGACGATGCCACCGTGGCCGAGGTCATCGCCGGCCTGCTGCGCAGCCGCGGCCATGAGGTGGTGCATGTGCTGCATGGCCTGGGGGCTTTGTCGGAGATCGCTACCGACGGCTTCGATGTCGGCCTGCTCGATCTCGACCTGCCTGCGCTGGACGGTACTGCGATCGCCCGCCAGCTGCGCACCCTGGGCTACGAACTGCCACTGGTGGCGGTGACCGCCCGCTCCGATGCGTATGCCGAATCGCAGGTGCTCGCTGCCGGTTTCGATGGTTTCCTGCGCAAGCCGGTGACCGGCGACATGCTGGTGGCAGCGATCATCCAGGCTCGCGCCAAACGACAGACCACAACTTGAAAACGTCGACGCCGGGCGTGAACGGCGCGACTTTCGGTTTACCATGCCGACGCCCGCGGCGCGGGAATCATCAGGCAGCGTGAGGAGGCAATCGGTGGTGTATCTGCGGGCGGCAATGCTGCTGCTGATCCTCCTGTGCGGCCTGTCACCCGCTGCCGCGCAGCCGGTGCCACCGAGCCCGCGCCAGGTGACGGTATTCGACGGCCTGCCGTCCAATACCGTCAACCGCATGGCCGAAGACCGCTATGGCTACCTGTGGATCGCCACCAACGACGGCCTGGCCCGTTACGACGGGCGCAACTACCGGATCTGGCGTTCTGAGGATGGCCTGCGCGACAACCGCATCTGGACGGTCCTGGTCGATGCGCGCAACCAGCTCTGGATCGGGACCGAGAACGCGGGCCTGGTACGGATGTCGGCCGACCGCCGCCAGCTGCATTTCTACGACCGCAGCAGCCAGCCCTTGATGGGGACCAACACGGTCTGGAGCCTGGCGACCACGCCGGACGGTGCGATCTGGTTCGGCACCCACGAAGGTGGGCTGTACCGGCTGGACAGCCAGGACCGCCTGCAGCGTTTCCTGCCCGAGGCCAACAATCCCCGCAGCCTGCCTGCCGCCTCGGTGCCGTACCTGGCTACGCTGGCCGATGGCAGCCTGTGGGTCGGCACCAAGCATGGCGTGGCGCGCTGGACCGGCACCGACTTCGAGCGGGTCGGCACCGACGTCATTCCCAGCCTGCTGATCAATGGGTTGACCAGCGAACCCGATGGCAGCCTGTGGATCAGTACGATGGCCGGCGCCACGGTGCGTCGCCCCGACGGGCGTTTTGAATCGCCGCCCTGGAAACTGCCGCCGGGCGAGCAGGTGCTCGGCATGATGCTGCGCGATGAACAGGGCGGGCATTGGTTGGATACCCGTACCGGGCTTGGTCGGGCCGTGGATGGGCAGTACCAGACCGTTCCGCTGTACAGCGCCGTTGCGCGCGGGCCGGTGCGGCCGAACTGGACGGGCGCCTACGAGGACCGCGAAGGCGGCATCTGGTTGGCCAGTACCAATGCCGGCCTGTGGCATCTGCTGCCGCGCTGGTGGCAGTTCTCGGTGCTGTCGCGATTGGAGGACGACACCGGTTCTCTGCGCAATGCCTTCGTGCTCGGCACCAGCCCTTCCAGCAATGGCGGCATCTGGACGGTCGGCAGCCACGGTGCGCTGGACCGGTTCGATCCCAGGACGGGCAAGATCGAGCAGCACCGCACCTGGGTCAATGGCATGTACTGGTTGTCCTCGGTACGCGAGGATCGCCGTGGCCAGGTCTGGATCGGCTCGACCGATGCGTTGCTGCGCTATGACCCGAAGCGACGTGAGCTACGTCGCTGGGGCCGTGATGCCGGGGCCGACGCGACCATGGAAGGGGTCATCGAGTCGATGATGACCTGTGACGGCGACAGTCTATGGTTGATGTTGCCTGCAGGCCTGCAGCAGCGTGACCTCGACGGTCGCCTGCGCCGCCAGCTGGAAAACGGCCAGCGCGGCCTGCAGCAGGGCCAGCTCAACCTGGATGTGGAATGCGGGCCGCAGGACCACATCTGGCTGGCCAGTAGCCGTGGCCTGCTGCAGTGGCTGCCGGAAAGCGAGCGCTTCCAGCCGGTGCCGGGCGCGCCGGCGACCGCGATCCATGCGTTGCACGTGGGCCGCGATGGCCAGGTCTGGCTGTCGGAGGATGGCCGCCTGTCGCGCTACCGCTGGAGCCAGGGCCGGCTTGAACGGCAGGCCGTGGTCGGCGCGGAGCAGGGCTACCCGGCGATCTCCGCTTCCGGGCTGGTGGTCGACGCACAGGGGGTGGCCTGGGCCACCAGTGCGCGCGGCCTGGTCCGGGTTGGCGCCGACGGGCAGAGCGTGCGCCTGTACGGCGTCCACGACGGCCTGCCCAGCCAGGAGTTCCGCGAGCACACGTTGACGATGTCCGGCGATGGCCATCTGGTGGCCGGTACCCCGGCCGGCGTGGTGGTGTTCGACCCGGAACAGGTGCGGCCGTCGGTGCGGCGGGCGCCGTTGGTGATCGAACGGGTCGAAGTCCGCCGCAACGAGCAGGTACTCGACCTGACCCATGACACGCCCTTGCAGATCGCCGATGGTGACCGTGACCTGCGCATCGTCGCGCGACTGTTGTCGTTCGCCGATTCGGCCTCCAACAGCTACCGCTACCGCCTGGCCGGCTACGACCCCGATTGGGTGGAAGTGGGGCCGGCCGGTGAGCGCCTGTTCTCGCGCCTGCCGCCGGGCAGCTACCGCCTGGAGGTACAGGCGCGCTCGGCCGACCATGTCTGGTCGCGGGTGCAGAGCCTGGAATTCCGTGTACAGCCACCGTGGTGGCGCAGCCTGTCCGGGCTGCTGGTGCTGGCCTCGATCGCGCTTCTGCTGACCAGTTGGTTTGCCTGGTTGTATCGCCGTCGCCTGCAGCGGCGCCATGCCTATCAGCTGGCACTGCATAAACAGGAACTGGCCGAACAGGCCTCGGCGGCCAAGACCCGCTTCCTGGCCAATCTCGGCCACGAAATCCGCACGCCGATGACCGGTGTGCTCGGCATGAGCGAACTGCTGCTGGCCTCGCCGCTGGACCCGCAGCAGCGCGGCTACACGCAGTCGATCCGGCACGCCGGCGAACACCTGCTTCACCTGGTCAACGATGCACTGGACCTGGCACGGATCGAATCCGGACGGCTGGAACTGCAGTCCAAGCCGTTCGCGCTGAGCTGCCTGCTGCAGGACCTGGCCGCGCTGATGGGACCTCTGGCAGCGCAGAAGGGTCTGCGCTTCACCCTCGACAACCAGTTGCCGCCGGGCCTGCAGGCGACCGGCGATGCGATGCGGGTAAGGCAGATCCTGCTCAACCTGCTCTCCAACGCGGTCAAGTTCACCAGCCGTGGAACCATCACCCTGCATGCGCGCAGCGACGGCGAGCTGCGCGCGTTGCATTTCGAAGTGCGCGACACCGGGCCGGGCATCAGCCAGGAACAGCAGCAGCGCCTGTTCCGCCGCTTCGAGCAGGCCGATGGCGCCCGCACCGCGGCGCAGTACGGCGGCAGCGGCCTGGGCCTGGCGATCTGCCGCGAACTGGCGCAGGCGATGCAGGGGCGTATCCAGGTCGAGAGCCAGCTCGGCCGCGGCACGTGTTTTGGCGTGACCCTGCCGTTGCCGCTGGTGGTCGATGCCAATGCAGAGTCCGAGGGCGAAGTGCACCGCGAGGATGCGGCCAACATGCCGCCATTGCGCGTGCTGCTGGTCGAGGATGATGCAACCGTGGCTGATGTGGTGCGCGGGCTGTTGAGTGCGCGCGGCCATGAAGTGGTGCATGCGGGCCATGCGCTGGCGGCACTGCGCGAGATCAGCGCAGGGGATTTCGACGTCGGCCTGCTGGATCTGGACCTGCCGGGCCTGAGCGGCTTCGAGCTGGCCCAGCACCTGCGCAACCAGGGCTACATGCTGCCACTGCTCGCCGTGACGGCACGGACCGATCCAGACCTGCAGCAGCAGGTGGAAGCGGCCGGCATCGGTGGTTTCCTGCGCAAGCCGGTGACCGGTGAGCTGCTGGTGGAAGCGATCGCCAGGGTCATGGGACGGTAGGGCTTATTGCAGGGCTTGCAGCCCTGCACCTGCTGCAAGCCGGAGCAACAGCAACAGCCGAAGCAAAAGCTGGTTTCCCGTGGGATGGCGGGGCGGTGCCGGAGTGCGGGGACGCCGCAAGTACGTCCTTGTAGGCTTGGCAGCCGCATCCATGCGGCTGACACCCCGCACTCCGGCACCGCCCCACCACCCACGAAATGCCTGCTTTTGCCGTTGCTGTTGCCTTGGCTTGAAGCCTCTGCAGGTGCAGGGCCGCAGGCCCTGCCGAACCACCCTCACTCCGCAACGTGCTCGACCTGCCGTGGCTCCGGCTTGGTATCGGGCAGCTGCCAGAAGATCATCGTAGAGGTCAGGGTGATCGCGCCCACGCACAGGAACGTGGCATGCAGCGCGGCGGTGGCGCTGTTGCTGTCCAGGTGGTTGCCGAACGCGGCCAGCAGGCTGCCGGCCGCAGCAGCACCAAAGCCGGCGGCGAGCATCATCACCATCGACAGCAGGCTGTTGCCGGAACTGGCGAACTCACGGTCCAGATCGCGCAGGGTCACGGTGTTCATCACGGTGAACTGCAGCGAATTGACCGCGCCGAAGAACGCAAGCTGCAATAGGCGCCAGGCCAGGTGCTGGCCGGGTGTCATCAGGATGAAGCTGGCCATCGCCAGGCCCACCAGCACGGTGTTGACCATCAGCACGCGGCGGTAGCCGTAGCGCTCCACCAGCTTCACCGCCAGTTTCTTTGAGACCATGCCGGCGGCTGCCACCGGCACCATCATCAGGCCGGCGTTCATCGGGCCCAGGCCCAGGCCGACCTGCAGCAGCAACGGGATCAGCATCGGCATGGCGCTGCTGCCGATGCGCGAGAAAAGATTGCCGAGAATGCCGATGCGGTAGCTGGGTACGCGGAACAGCGCCAGCGAGAACAACGGCGCCGTCGAATTGGCGGCGTGCAGCCAGTAACCCACCAGCGCCGCCAGCCCTGCAACGGTCATCAGCATCACCAGCGCGTGTGGCGTGCCCAGTCCGGAGATGCCGTCCAGCGCCAGTGACAGCACCACCATCGCGAAGGCCAGCATGATGTAGCCACGCAGGTCGAAACGGGTGCGATGGCTGGCGTAGTGGTCGGGCATGATCTTCATCGCGGCGATGAATCCGATCACGCCGATCGGCAGGTTGATCAGGAACACCCAGTGCCACGAGGCGATCTCCACCAGCCAGCCGCCCAGCGTGGGGCCGATCAGCGGGCCGACCAGGGCCGGGATGGCAATGAAGCTCATCGCGCGCAGGAAATCCTCGCGCGGCACTGATCGCATCACTGCCAGCCGGCCGACCGGCAGCAGCATGGCACCGCCGATGCCCTGCAGCACGCGCGCACCGACCAGCTGGTGCAGGTGCTGGGCCAGCGCGCAGGCCAGCGAGCCGAGGGTGAACAGAATGATCGCCACCAGGAAGGTGCGACGGGTGCCGTAGCGGTCAGCGATCCAGCCCGAGGCGGGAATGAAGGTGGCCACCGCCAGCGCGTAGCTGAACACCACCGACTGCATCTGCAGCGGGCTTTCGCCCAGGCTGGCCGCCATCGCCGGCAATGCCGTGTTGACGATGGTCGAGTCCAGCATCTGCATGAAGATCGCCAAGGACACCAGCCACAGCAGGGGGCGCTGGCGGTTGTAGGTCGATGGCGATGTGGACATGGGGTGCGGCCGGTGCAGCGTGGGGGATGCCATGATCGCGCACTGTGGGTCACGGCGCGATCAACATCGCGCCGCAACCGTATGCCGAATGCTCAGCGCTGGCTGTGCGCGTGCACCGCGTCGACCAGCACCTGCACGTGGGCCGGGTCCATGTCCGGCGACATGCCGTGGCCGAGGTTGAACACGTGGCCCTCGCGCGAACCGGCATTGCCGGCGGCGTAGGTGTCGAGCACCCGCGCTGCGGCTGCGGCGATCGCATCCGGCGAGGCGTACAGCGTGGTCGGGTCGAGGTTGCCCTGCAGCGCGACGCGGCCACCGGTGCGGCGCATCGCCTCGTCCAGGTCCAGCGTCCAGTCCAGGCCCAGTGCATCGGCGCCGGTCTGCGACAGCGCTTCCAGGTGCAGGCCGGTACCCTTGCCGAACAGGATCAGCGGCGTGCGCTCGCTGCCTTCGCCGCGCTCCAGGCCCTCGGCGATGCGCTGCAGGTAGCGCAGCGAGAACTCGCGGTACATGGCCGGCGACAGCACGCCGCCCCAGGTGTCGAACACCTGCAGCGCCTGCGCACCGGCCGCGCGCTGCGCGCCCAGGTACGCAATCACCGCGTCGGTGGTGACCTCCAGCAGGCGGTGCAGGGCCTGCGGATGGTTCAGCGCCATTGCCTTGATGCGCGCGAAATCCTTGCTGCCGCCGCCTTCCACCATGTAGCAGGCCAGTGTCCAGGGGCTGCCGGAGAAACCGATCAACGGTACCTGGCCGTCCAGCTCCCGACGGATCAGGCGTACCGCGTCCATCACATAGCCCAGGTCCTGTTCCATGTCCGGTACCGCCAGCCGGGCGATGGCCGCTTCGTCACGCACCGGATGACGGAACTTCGGGCCTTCGCCTTCAACAAAGTAGAGCTCCAGGCCCATCGCATCGGGAATGGTGAGGATGTCCGAGAACAGGATGGCTGCGTCCAGCGGGAATCGGCGCAGCGGCTGCAGCGTGACTTCGCAGGCGATCTCCGGGTTCTTGGCCATGGCCAGGAAGCTGCCGGCCTTGGCCCGGGTTGCGCGGTACTCCGGCAGGTAGCGGCCGGCCTGGCGCATCAGCCAGACGGGGGTGCAGTCCACCGGTTCGCGGCGCAGGGCGCGCAGCAGGCGATCGTTGCGGAGAGGGCTGGTCACGATGGGCATTCCTTGGACGAAAGTTGGCAGCGGCGTCAGTCGCCGTGCGAGAGGATCTGGAAGCCGCGATGCAGTTCGGCATCGCGGGCCTTCTCGAAGGCATGACGGGCTTCGTCAGCCTGCAGGAACAGCTCGCGCCGCAGCTGCGAGCGGTTGCCGACGCGGCCGCTCTCGCGCAGCAGCTCCCAGCCGCCGAACAGGTCCGGCTGCAGGCTCAGGCGCAGGAAGCGCGGTGCCTGCGCACCGGCGTCGGGATGTTGCAGGTAGACGTGCATGGGCCGATTGTAGCGGGGCCAGGGTGACCCCGGCCGCAACGCGGTCGTGCCGGCCGCTGGCCGGCTTCCTCGTTGCTGACGTTGCCGGCCAGCGGCCGGCACTACCGGGCCGACAGCACCTTCAGCACCGCCGCCTCATCCACGTCCGGCACCACTTCGGCGCGGCCCATGCCGCGCCACAGCACCAGGCGCAGGCGGCCGGCCACATTCTTCTTGTCCAGCCGCATGCGGCCGAGCAGGGCCTGCGGGTCCAGCCCGGCCGGGATCGACACCGGCAGGCCGAGCCGTTCCAGCAGCGCCTGCAGGCGTGCGCGATCGGCATCGTCGGCCAGGCCCAGGTGAGTGGACAGCTTCGCGGCCAGTACCATGCCCACCGCGACCGCTTCGCCGTGGTTCAGTGCATCGCGGCCCGGGGCCGAGTAGCCCTGCTCGGTCTCGATGGCATGGCCGAAGGTATGGCCGAGGTTGAGCAGGGCGCGCTCGCCCTTCTCGAACGGATCACGCTCGACGATGGCAGCCTTGTGCCGGCAGCTGCGCGCGATGGCTTCGGCCAGTACCGCATCCTCGCCGGCCAGCAGCGCATCGGCATGCTGCTGCAGCCATTCGAAGAACACGGCATCACCCAGCGCGCCGTACTTCACCACTTCGGCCAGGCCGGCACGCAGCTCGCGCGGCGGCAGGGTGGCCAGCACACGGGTATCGGCGATCACCGCGCGCGGCGGATGGAACGCGCCGACCAGGTTCTTGCCGGCCGGGATGTCGACCGCCGTCTTGCCGCCCACCGACGAATCGACCATCGCCAACAGGGTGGTCGGCAGCTGCACGCAGTCCACGCCGCGCATCCAGCAGGCCGCGGCGAAGCCGGCGAGATCACCGACCACGCCGCCGCCGAGGGCGAACACGCAGGCGTCGCGGGTGGCGCCGAGCGCGGCCAGGGCTTCGATGGCACGGCCGAATTCGGCCAGCGTCTTGGAGGCCTCGCCCGCGGCCAGCACATGCTCGCCGACGATCAGGTCGGGGCGTGCGGTCAGAAGGGTCTGCTTCACGGCATCCAGATAGCGCGGGGCCACTTCGCTGTCGCTGAGCAAAAGCACGTGGCGGCCACGCACATGCGAGGCCAGCGCGGTGCCGTCTGCCTGCGCACCGGCGCCGATGGTGATGGGGTAAGGGCGGTCGCCGCCGACGGCGACCTGCAGCAAGGCGGGGGAAGTCATAGGGTCAGGTCCTGGCGCTGCCATTGCGTGGCCAGCTTGACCACCAGGTGGGCGGTCGCGTCGGCAGCGGTGTACGGGTCGGTATCAAGGGTGATGTCGGCCAGTTCGCGGTACAGCGGGTCGCGGTGCGCGGCCAGATCGTGCAGCACCTGCTCACGGTCCGGGCGCTGCAGCAGCGGCCTGCCTTTGTCGCGGGCCAGGCGCTCCAGCTGCGCGGTCACGCTGACCCGCAGGTAGACCACGAAGCCGCGCTGGGCGATCAACGCGCGGTTGCCAGGATCCAGCACCGCGCCGCCACCGGTGGAGACCAGCTGGCCGCGACCCTCCAGCACGCGGGCAAGCGCCTCGCGTTCATGGCTGCGGAAGCCGGCTTCGCCGGAGTGCTCGAAAATGGTCGGGATGCTGGCGCCGGCGGCATCGACGATGGCCTGGTCGACATCGACGAAGTCCAGCGTGAAGCGCTCGGCCAGGCGGCGGCCGATGCAGGTTTTGCCGGCGCCCATCGGGCCGATCAGGATCAGGTTCGGAGCAGGATTCATGCCCTGTGATGCTAACACCTCCGTGCCCTGGCCTTTACGTCCTTCACGTCAGGGTAGGCGTTCCTGCGGGGTTTCCCGCGCCAACCGGAGTACAGGCCATGACGGTCGCGAAGGTCATCGAAATCACCGCCTCCTCGCCGAAGAGCGTGGAGGACGCCGTGCGCAGCGGTCTGAAGAAGGTCTCCGAGACGGTCAAGGGCATCCAGGGCGCCTGGGTGAACGAGACCAAGGTGGTGACCAATGGCAGCGGCGAAATCACCGAATGGCGGGTCAACCTGCGGGTGACCTTCCTGGTGGAATAGGCGCGCTCAGCGCACGTCCTGCACCTGTCGCTGGCCGTCCAGCACCACCACGTGGTCGGCCAGGGCGGGCAGGGCATGCAGCGCCTGGCGGCTGACCCGCTCGTAGTACTGCACGAAGCGCTCCAGCTGTGGCCGGCTCATGCCGTGCCGGCCCGGCTGCGCGGCCTGCAGGTTCTGCTCCTGCTGCCAGCGCCAGCGCGGTACCACCGAGAAATCCGGCGGCTGCAGGAACCACAGGCGGTCGCAGCGCTGCCACAGCGCCGGGTAGTCGCGGGCCAGCGCCTGGTTGCACCAGCGCCGCCAGCGACCATCGGCGTCGGCTTCGCGCTCCAGTGCGTTCAACGGGCTGTCCAGCGCGTCGTCATCCTGCGCGGGGGTGCCCAGGAACCAGCCTTCGAAGACCAGCAGGTCCAGCGGTTGCTGCAGGCGCGGCCAGTGCGCTTCGGGCAGGCGTTCATCGGCCAGCTTGTCGAAGCGCGGCATCGCGAAGGGCTGGCGTGTGGCCACGGCGTCCAGCACTGCATGGGCCAACGGCAGGTCATGGGTGCCCGGCGGGCCTCGGGTGATCAGCAGCGGGTGCACCTGGCGGGCCAGCCGCTGCCGCTGTGCGCGGGTCAGGTAGACGTCATCGATGGACAGCGTGGCGGCGTTCAGGCCGCGCGACTGGGCGCGCGCCACCACCTGCGCGGCCAGCGTCGATTTGCCGCTCCCCTGCAGGCCGCTGATCGCCAATACTGGAACCGCTGCAGCGTTGCCCAGTGCATCGTCCAGCACCTGTTCGGCCAATGTTTCGGGGAATCCTTTCACCTGGGGCATATACGCAGCAGCGGCCATGCAGCCACAATAGCCCAATCCGTGTGAGAAGAACGCAATCATGAGCGACCTGTACGCCGAAGCCCTGTCCACGTTTGCCGGCCTGTTCGAAGAGGCCAAGCAGAGCCGCGAGGTCGAGCCGAACGCGATGACCGTGGCCACCGCCGATACGGACGGGCGTCCCTCGGCACGTACCGTGCTGCTGAAGGCGTTCGATGAGCGTGGTTTCGTGTTCTACACCCACCTGGACAGCCATAAGGGCCGGGAGCTGCAGGCCAATCCGCAGGCCGCGCTGTTGTTCCTGTGGCGCAGCCTGCGCGAGGCCGGTATCCAGGTGCGCATTGAAGGCCGTGTCGAGCAGGTCGCCGATGCCGAAGCCGATGCCTATTTCGCCAGCCGCCCGCGCATGAGCCAGATTGGCGCGTGGGCCTCGCAGCAGTCGAAGACGCTGGCGACGCGCGAGGAATTCGATGCACGCGTGGCCGAGATCGAAGCCCGCTTCGAAGGCAAGGACGTGCCGCGCCCGGAAGGCTGGAGCGGGCTGCGCGTGGTGCCGGACCGCATCGAGTTCTGGTACGGCGCGCAGTTCCGCCTGCACGAGCGCTGGTGCTATGAAGCCGGTGCAGAGGGGCGCTGGAGCAAGCGCCTGCTGTACCCGTAAGGCCGCCCGATGCAACGCCTGCCGCTGTACCGCGTGGTGGTGTTCGTGCCGACTGCGGCACTGGACGAGGTGAAGCAGGGCATCCTGGCAGTGGACGCGCTGGCGGCCGGCGACTACGAGCATGGCATGTGGTGGTCGGCGCCAGGATTCGAGCAGTTCCGGCCGCACGCGGGTGCGTCGCCCGTGCAGGGTGAGGCGGGCCACACCGAAGTGGTCGACAGCGTGCGCCTGGAATTCTGCCTGCCACGCGATCCGCAGCGGCTGCAGCGCATCTTTGAACAGGGCATCGCGCCGCATCACCCGTGGCAGGTGCCGGTGGTGCAGGTGGAGGAGATCGAGCTGCTGTTGGCGGACGGGCTGCCGTTGTAGAGTCGAGCCATGCTCGACTGATGTTTCCGCACAAGCAGTCGAGCAAGCTCGACTTCTACAGGCCTTCAGCGCGCAACCAGCGCCACAGGGTGGTGCGGGATACCCCCAGCGCCTGCGCCATGCCCTCGCGGTCATTGCGATGTTCCTGCAGCAGTGCTTCAAGCTGTGGACGCGGCGGCCGCTTGCCGTTGTTGTCCACCGGCAACGCCGCGACGCCCTCATTCACCAGCTCGGGTGCCAGCTGCAGCAGTCGCGTGGCATCAATCAGCCCTTCAGCCGGCTGCCAGTGGATGCGCAGGCGATCCACCAGATTGCGCAGTTCGCGCACGTTGCCTGGCCAACTTGCGGCGGTCAGCACCGCCCGTGCATCCTCACCCAGTGGCGCGTCGATGCCGCGCAGCTGGCGGAAGAAGTGCTGTGCCAGCAACGGGATGTCACCACGTCGCGCGCGCAGCGCGGGCAGGGTGATGCGCAGCGCCGCCAGCCGGTAGTAGAGATCGCGGCGGAAGCTGCCGGTCGCCGCGCGCTGCTCCAGCGATTGCAGGGTGGCGGCCACCACGCGCAGGTCGACCGGGGTCGGTTCGGTGGCGCCCACGCGCAGCACTTCGCGTTCTTCCAGCACGCGCAGCAGGCGGGTCTGCAGCGGCAGCGGCAACTCGCCGATTTCATCCAGGAACAGGGTGCCGCCGTCAGCGGCCTCAACCAGGCCGACGCGGCCGCCACGGCGTGCGCCGGTGAAGGCGCCATCGCTGTAGCCGAACAGCTCCGCTTCCAGCAGCGATTCGCTGATCGCGCCACAGTTCAGTGCCACGAAGCGGCCACGGCGTCCGCTGGCGGCGTGCAGCTGGCGCGCCACCAGTTCCTTGCCGGTGCCGGTTTCGCCGGTGACCAGTACGGTGCTGTCATGCGGGGCGTACAGCGCGATCTGTGCGCGCACCTGTGCCATGGCCTCGCTGTCGCCGAGCAGGTCGTGGGCATCGCTGCGCGGTGCGGCACGGCGGCGCGGCGCGGGCCGGCTGCCGCCGGAGCGGGCCAGGGTCTGGGTCAGTTCCAACGCGTGCTCGAACGCTTGCCGTACCGAATCTGCCGAGTACAGCAGCACGCCGGGCAGGCCGGCCTGTTCGGCGTGGTCGATGGCCATGCCGGTGCCGACGATCACCTCGATGCCGTTGGCGCGCAGGTCGGCGATGCAGTCGCGGGCGTCCTCGCGGGTGACGAAGCGGCGGTGTTCGATGTCCAGGCCGAAACTCTGCTGGAAGTTGCTGAACACCGGCACGTCGCTGGCGTGGGTGACCAGGCCGATACGGCCGGCGATCCGCCGTGCGCGCGCCAAGGCTTCCATCAGGTCGAAGCCGTTGGCCTGGATCGGCACCAGCGGCAGCTCCAGCCGGCTGCGCAGCCAGGCCGCGTTGGAGCCGCCGGCGATGACCACGTCGCAGTGCTCGCGACGCAGACGTTGGCCGATCACGTCCACCGCTTCCTCGAAGCCGAGGTTGATCTGCTCGATACGCGCGCGGCGATCGAACTCGGGAATGACGTCGCCGAGAAGACCGGTCAGCCGCGAGACGCTGACGGTCCAGATCACCGGCCGACTGGGGTCGGCATCGGCGTGGCGCAAGGGCGAGCGGGGCAGGTACATGGCGGCGCGCGTTGGACGGGATGTTTCATGATACATCTGTTTCAATGTTTCATATGTTTCACTGTTGCGTGGGCGTCATTCCCGTGAAATCAATGGCTTGCAGCTTGGCATGGTGTTTGCGCTCTCTATCCCGTACTTCAACCTGGATTGCCGCATGACCGCTTCCACTCCTTTCTCCGCCGGTGCCCGCTTCCGTGAGGCGCTGGCTGCCGAATCGCCGCTGCAGGTGATCGGCGCGATCAACGCCAACCACGCCCTGCTGGCCAAGCGCGCCGGCTTCCGCGCCATATACCTGTCCGGCGGCGGTGTTGCCGCGGGCTCGCTGGGCCTGCCGGACCTGGGCATCAACACTCTGGAAGACGTGCTGGTGGACGTGCGCCGCATCACTGATGTCTGCGACCTGCCGTTGATGGTCGACATCGACACCGGCTTCGGCCCGAGCGCGTTCAACATCGCGCGCACCGTGAAGTCGCTGATCAAGGCCGGCGCGGCCGCCTGCCACATCGAAGACCAGGTCGGCGCCAAGCGCTGCGGTCACCGCCCGGGCAAGGAAATCGTCTCGCAGGGTGAAATGGTCGACCGCGTGAAGGCGGCTGCCGATGCCAAGACCGATCCGGACTTCTTCCTGATCGCGCGTACCGACGCCATCCAGGTGGACGGCGTGGACAAGGCCATCGAGCGCGCCATCGCCTGTGTCGAGGCCGGTGCCGACGGCATCTTCGCCGAGGCGGCCTACGACCTGGACACCTATCGCCGCTTCGTCGACGCGGTGAAGGTGCCGGTGCTGGCGAACATCACCGAGTTCGGCGCCACCCCGCTGTTCAGCCGCGATGAACTGGCTTCTGCCGGCGTTGCGATCCAGCTGTTCCCGCTGTCGGCCTTCCGCGCCGCCAACAAGGCCGCCGAGAACGTCTACCAGGCGGTGCGCCGCGATGGCCACCAGCGCAATGTGGTGGAGACCATGCAGACCCGCGAAGAACTCTACGACCGCATCGGCTACCACGCCTTCGAGCAGCAGCTCGATGCACTGTTCGCCGCCAAGAAATAAGCAGTACCCTGCACCATCAAGTTTTCGGAGGGAAACATGAACGATACGACCGCAACCCCGACCTTCAAGCCGAAGAAGTCCGTCGCCCTGTCCGGCACCGCCGCCGGCAACACCGCGCTGTGCAGCGTGGGCCGCAGCGGCAACGACCTGCACTACCGCGGCTACGACATCCTGGACCTGGCCAACACCAGCGAGTTCGAGGAAATCGCCTACCTGCTGGTGCACGGCAAGCTGCCGACCCGCGCCGAGCTGGTTTCGTACAAGGCCAAACTGAAGTCGCTGCGTGGCATTCCTGCTGCGGTGAAGGCGGCGCTGGAAGAGCTTCCGCCGTCGGCACACCCGATGGACGTGATGCGTACCGGCGTGTCCGTGCTCGGCTGCGTGGCGCCGGAGAAGGACGACCACAACCATCCGGGCGCGCGTGACATCGCCGACAAGCTGATGGCCTGCCTCGGTTCGATGCTGCTGTACTGGTACCACTGGAGCCACAACGGCCGTGCCATCGACGTGGAAACCGACGATGACTCGATCGGCGGCCACTTCCTGCACCTGCTGCACGGCGAGAAGCCGCAGGAATCGTGGGTGAAGGCGATGCACACCTCGCTGATCCTGTACGCGGAGCACGAGTTCAACGCCTCGACGTTCACCTGCCGCGTCATCGCCGGCACCGGCAGCGACATGTACAGCGCGATCTGCGGTGGCATCGGCGCGCTGCGCGGTCCGAAGCACGGCGGCGCCAACGAAGTGGCGTTCGAAGTGCAGAAGCGCTACGACAGTCCCGATGAGGCCGAGGAAGACATCAAGGCCCGCGTCGAGCGCAAGGAAGTGGTGATCGGTTTCGGCCACCCGGTCTACACCGTCTCTGATCCGCGCAACAAGGTGATCAAGGACGTGGCCCGCGAGCTGTCCGAAGAGCAGTCGAGCATGAAGATGTACAACATCGCCGAGCGCCTGGAATCGGTGATGTGGGACATCAAGAAGATGTTCCCGAACCTGGACTGGTTCAGCGCTGTCAGCTACCACATGATGGGCGTGCCGACCGCGATGTTCACTCCCCTGTTCGTGATCGCCCGCACCGCCGGCTGGAGCGCGCACATCGTCGAGCAGCGTATCGACGGCAAGATCATCCGCCCGAGCGCCAACTACATCGGTCCGGAAGACCGCGACTTCGTCGCCATCGACAAGCGCGTCTGATCCACCTGCCGTACCCATCCGGCCGGCCGCGTGCCGGCCGGGTGCTTTCGCCGCCGCACCGCCGGCACCCGGCCCGCCCCAAGTACTCCGCCAGCCCATGAATACCGATTACCGCAAGAACCTCCCCGGCAGCGCGCTGGATTATTTCGACGCGCGTGCCGCTGTCGATGCGATCCAGCCCGGCGCCTACGCCACCCTGCCGTACACCTCGCGCGTGCTGGCCGAGAACCTGGTGCGTCGCTGCGATCCGGCCACGCTCGGCGATTCGCTGAAGCAGCTGATCGAGCGCCGTCGCGACCTCGATTTCCCGTGGTTCCCGGCGCGCGTGGTCTGCCACGACATCCTCGGCCAGACCGCGCTGGTGGACCTGGCCGGCCTGCGTGATGCGATCGCCGATAAGGGTGGCGACCCGGCCAAGGTCAACCCGGTTGTGCCGGTGCAGCTGATCGTCGATCACTCGCTGGCGGTGGAGTGCGGTGGTTTCGATCCGCAGGCGTTCGAGAAGAACCGCGCGATCGAAGATCGTCGCAATGAAGACCGTTTCCACTTCATCGACTGGACCAAGCAGGCATTCCAGAACGTGGATGTGATTCCGCCGGGCAACGGCATCATGCACCAGATCAACCTGGAGAAGATGTCTCCGGTGATCTACGTGCAGGACGGCGTGGCCTTCCCGGATACCTGCGTGGGCACCGACAGCCACACCCCGCACGTGGATGCGCTGGGTGTGATCGCCATTGGTGTGGGTGGTCTGGAAGCGGAGAACGTGATGCTGGGCCGCGCGTCGTGGATGCGCCTGCCCGATACCGTCGGTGTCGAACTGACTGGCCGCCCGCAGCCGGGCATCACCGCCACCGACGTGGTGCTGGCGCTGACCGAGTTCCTGCGCAAGGAACGCGTGGTCGGCGCGTGGCTTGAATTCTTCGGCGAGGGTGCCGCGGCACTGACCATCGGTGACCGTGCCACCATCTCCAACATGTGCCCCGAATACGGGGCCACCGCCGCGATGTTCTACATCGACGCACAGACCACCGATTACCTGCGCCTGACCGGGCGCGAGGAGTCGCAGGTAGCGCTGGTGGAAAACTACGCACGCACCACCGGTCTGTGGGCCGACGATCTGGCGACCGCGCAGTACGAGCGCGTGCTGCGCTTCGACCTGTCCAGCGTGGTGCGCAACATGGCTGGCCCGTCCAACCCGCACAAGCGCGTGGCCACTGCCGAGCTGGCCGAGCGCGGCATCGCCGACGAGGCCAAGCTGGAAGCGGGCAAGGCCGAGCAGGCGCAGGGCCTGATGCCCGATGGCGCGGTGATCATCGCGGCCATCACCAGCTGCACCAACACCTCCAATCCGCGCAACGTGATCGCCGCCGCACTGCTGGCGCGCAACGCCAACGCGCGTGGCCTGCAGCGCAAGCCGTGGGTGAAGTCGTCGCTGGCGCCGGGTTCCAAGGCCGTCCAGCTGTACCTGGAAGAATCCGGTCTGCTGCCGGACCTGGAACAGCTCGGCTTCGGCATCGTCGCCTTCGCCTGCACTACCTGCAATGGCATGAGTGGTGCGCTGGATCCGGAGATCCAGCAGGAAATCATCGACCGTGACCTGTATTCCACGGCTGTGCTGTCGGGTAACCGCAACTTCGATGGCCGCATCCATCCGTACGCCAAGCAGGCCTTCCTGGCGTCGCCGCCGCTGGTGATCGCCTATGCCATCGCCGGCACCGTCCGCTTCGATATCGAGAAGGACGTGCTTGGCGTGGATGCCGACGGCAACGAAGTGCGCCTGAAGGACATCTGGCCCAGCGATGCCGAGATCGACGCGGTGGTGAAGGCCTCGGTGAAGCCCGAGCAGTTCCGCAAGGTCTACAACCCGATGTTCAACGTGCGCGTGGAGCACGGCACCGCGGTCAGCCCGCTGTACGACTGGCGCCCGCAGAGCACCTACATCCGTCGTCCTCCGTACTGGGAGGGCGCACTGGCCGGCGAGCGCACGCTGGCAGGCATGCGCGCGCTGGCGGTGCTGCCGGACAACATCACCACCGACCACCTGTCGCCGTCCAACGCGATCCTGGCGTCCAGTGCCGCCGGCGAATACCTGGCGAAGATGGGCCTGCCGGAAGAGGACTTCAATTCCTACGCCACGCATCGCGGCGACCACCTGACCGCGCAGCGCGCCACCTTCGCCAATCCGAAGCTGTTCAACGAAATGGTGCGCAATGACGACGGCAGCGTGAAGCAGGGTTCGCTGGCGCGCGTGGAGCCGGAAGGCAAGGTGATGCGCATGTGGGAGGCGATCGAGACCTACATGCAGCGCAAGCAGCCGCTGATCATCATCGCCGGCGCCGACTACGGCCAGGGCAGCTCCCGTGACTGGGCCGCAAAGGGCGTGCGCCTGGCCGGCGTGGAGGCGATCGTGGCCGAGGGCTTCGAGCGCATCCACCGCACCAACCTGATCGGCATGGGCGTGCTGCCGCTGGAGTTCAAGCCGGGCACCACCCGCCTGACTCTGGGGATCGACGGTACCGAAACCTTTGACGTGGTCGGCGAGCGTACCCCGCGTGCCGAGCTGACCCTGGTCATCCACCGCCGCGACGGCCAGGACGTGGTGGTGCCGGTCACCTGCCGCCTGGACAGCGACGAGGAAGTAGCGATCTACGAAGCCGGCGGCGTGCTGCAGCGCTTCGCCCAGGACTTCCTGGAAGGCGCCAAGGTGGCGTGATAGCTGGCTGAATGCCCGCCCCCGGAGGCCGGGGGCGGGCTTGTCCGACCCCAGGGTAGGGCGCACATTGGCTTGGCAAAAACTGCCAAAGGAGAGTTTCATGGCCACCATGAACATTTCGCTGACCGACCCGCTCAAGCAGTTCGTGGACGAAGAAGTGCGCGAAGGGGGCTACTCCAGCACCTCGGACTATGTGCGTGACCTGATCCGCCAGCGCCAGCGCAGCAAGGCCGAAGAACTGCTCAAGCAGCTGATTGCCGAGGGGCTGGCCTCTGGTCCTTCGGCGCCTCTGGCGCCGGATCACTTTGACAAGCTGCGTGAGCGTGCACGGAACCGCAAGTGAAGTCCTCGCACTGGTCCCCCGCAGCGGTTCGAGATCTTGACCAGGCAGCAGGCTGGTATGCAGATCAGGGCGGAGAAGTGCTGGAAATCGGCTTCATCGATGCGGTGGAATCCGTTGTAAAGCTGATCGAGGCCCACCCGGGTGCTGGTTCCGCACTGCATGCGGGTCTGTTGCCCTCGCTGCCAGCGCCGTTGCGTTTTCATCCGGTTCGTCGCTTCAACGGCTACCTGATCTACTACGTGGAGCTACCTGCGCACGTTTCCATCGTGCGCATCTGGAATGCTTCGCGGGGCATGGAAGCACTGTTCGAAGACGAGAAGCTCAACCCCGATATTGGTTCGTCGCATCCAGGATACTGATCCATGACCTTCCTCCCGCAACTCCGTATTCCCGCCACCTACATGCGCGGTGGCACCAGCAAGGGCGTGTTCTTCCGCCTGCAGGACCTGCCCGAGGCCGCGCAGGTGCCGGGCGCCGCACGCGATGCGCTGCTGATGCGCGTGATCGGCTCGCCCGATCCGTATGGCAAGCAGACCGATGGCATGGGCGGTGCAACGTCCAGCACCAGCAAATGCGTGATCATCTCCACCGCTTCGGTGCCGGACCACGATGTGGACTACCTGTACGGCCAGGTCTCGATCGATACCGCCTTCGTCGACTGGAGCGGCAATTGCGGCAACCTCAGCACCGCGGTGGGTCCGTTTGCGATCGCCCATGGGCTGATCGATCCGGCCCGGGTGCCGCGCGATGGCCTGTGCACCGTACGCATCTGGCAGGCCAACATCGGCAGGACCATCATCGCCCACGTGCCGATGCGCGATGGCGAAGTGCAGGAGACCGGCGATTTCGAGCTGGATGGCGTGACCTTCCCGGCGGCCGAGATCCAGCTGGAATTCATCGATCCGTCCGATGACGGTGATGCGGGCGCGATGTTCCCGACCGGCAATCTGGTCGATACATTGGACGTGCCCGGCGTGGGCAGCTTCGAGGTGACCATGATCACCGCCGGCATCCCGACCATCTTCCTCAACGCCGCCGACCTCGGCTACACCGGTATCGAGCTGCAACCGGCGATCAACGAGGACAAGGGAGCGCTGGAGCGCTTCGAGAAGATCCG
Organism: Stenotrophomonas sp. YJH_SMC_19; assembly: GCF_059367915.1. NCBI lineage: Bacteria > Pseudomonadati > Pseudomonadota > Gammaproteobacteria > Lysobacterales > Lysobacteraceae > Stenotrophomonas > Stenotrophomonas sp. YJH_SMC_19. The sequence continues at coordinate 46,914 of NZ_JCAFRI010000018.1, read as the reverse complement.
CGCCTACGGCGCCTTGCGCATGGGGCTGATCAAGAGCCTGGAAGACGCGGCGACCCGCCAGCACACGCCGAAGGTGGCCTTCGTGGCACCGGCACAGGACTACGTGTCGTCCAGTGGCAAGGCCATCCCGGCCTCGGCGATCGACCTGCATGCGCGCGCGTTGTCGATGGGCAAGCTGCACCACGCGATGATGGGTACCGCCGCCGTAGCGATCGGCACTGCGGCGGCGATCCCGGGCACGCTGGTCAATCGCGCCGCCGGTGGCGGCGAACGCGAAGCGGTGACGTTCGGTCATCCCTCGGGCACGTTGCGCGTGGGTGCGCAGGCAGGTCTCGTTGACGGCCAGTGGACGGTGACCAAGGCCATCATGAGCCGCAGCGCCCGCGTATTGATGGAAGGCAAGGTGCGGGTACCGGTCGAGTGATGCGTTGGTAAACGCCAACCAAGGTTGGCGACTACCGAGCCGCAGAGATCGATTGCTTTGGTAGATGCCAACCTTGGTTGGCATGGTGCACGAGCAACCGTGCACCGCAACAAGGAGATTGACGATGTCCGACAGCCACACCCCATCCAACGAGCGTGCAGCGTGGGATGCGCTGCTGGTGGACATCGTCGATTACGTGCGCGACGCACGCATCGACTCACCGCTGGCGTTCCAGACCGCGCACCACTGCCTGCTCGATACGCTTGGGTGCGGACTGGAGGCACTTTCTTTCCCGGCCTGCAGCAAGCTGCTCGGTCCACTGGTGCCGGGCATCAGCGTGGTCAACGGCGCGCGCGTGCCGGGCACGCACTACGTGCTGGACCCGGTGCAGGCCGCCTTCAACCTCGGCGCAATGGTGCGCTGGCTGGATTTCAACGACACTTGGCTGGCTGCCGAATGGGGCCATCCTTCCGACAATCTCGGCGGCATCTTGGCTGTTTGCGACTGGCTGGGGCGCAACGCGCAGGCCCTGCGCCGCCCGCCGCCGACCGTGCACGACGTGCTGCTGGCGATGATCAAGGCGCACGAGATCCAGGGCGTGCTGGCGCTGCAGAACTCCTTCAACCGGGTGGGGCTGGACCACGTGGTGCTGGTCAAGGTGGCCACCACGGCCGTGGTCGCCCAACTGCTCGGGCTGGACCGCGAGCGCATGCTCAATGCGCTGTCACTGGCCTGGGTCGATGGCCAAGTGCTGCGCACCTACCGACACGCTCCCAACACCGGCTCGCGCAAGAGCTGGGCGGCCGGCGATGCGACCAGCCGTGGCGTGCGCCTGGCCTTGATGGCGGCCAGTGGTGAGATGGGCTATCCCAGCGTGCTCAGCGCGCCAACCTGGGGCTTCGAGGCCGTGTCCATGCGCGGTCAGGCACTGACGCTGGGGCGACCGCTGGGCAGCTATGTGATGGAGAACGTGCTGTTCAAGATCAGCTACCCGGCCGAGTTCCACGGCCAGACCGCAGTGGAGGCCGCGGTCATGCTGCACCAGCAGTTGCGTGCGATGGGGCGGCGGGTCGAGGACATCGCGCACATCGCGATCCGGACCCAGGAAGCCTGCATCCGCATCATCGACAAGCAGGGCCCACTGCATAACCCGGCCGACCGCGACCACTGCGTGCAGTACATGGTCGCCATCGCATTGCTGCATGGGCGGCTGGTGGCAGAGGACTACGAGGACGATGTGGCGGCGGATCCGCGCATCGATGCGCTGCGCGCGAAGATGACCTGCCATGAAGACCCGCAGCTCAGCGCCGATTACCTGGACCCTGACAAGCGCAGCATCGCCAACGGCCTGAGCGTGCGCTTCACCGATGGCACCGAGCTGCCCGAGGTGCTGGTGGAGTACCCGCTCGGCCATGCCCGCCGTCGCGAGGAAGGCATTCCGCTGCTGATGGACAAGTTCCGCCGGCACTTGGCCCACCGCTTCCCGACCAGCCAGCAGCAGCGCATCCTGGCCGCATCGCTGGACCCGGTGGCCCTGGCGGCAATGCCGGTGACCGACTACGTGGACCTGTACCTGCCGGGCTAGGGCGATCGGTAGTGCCGGCCGCTGGCCGGCAATTCCATCCAACCTGCCATGCCGGTTGCCGGCCAGCGGCCGGCACTACCCGCACTTGGGGCAATTGCCGAAATCGCGTCAACACCTTGACGCGGCCTGCCTATAATGGCCGCCTCGATCAAGGAGTGACGACATGAGCGGTCCGGCACGGCGGAAGCGGTGGGGATGGGCGGCGGCGGTACTGGCAGGAGGCCTGTTGCTGGGCCTGGCCGGCTGCCGCAATGACAGCGGGCAGCTGCCCAAGGCCAGCGGTGAAGCCATCACCACCAAGGCCGAGCAGGTGAAGGAATTCACCCTGCTGCGTGCCTACCCGGACCAGAAGAATGACGGCCTGTCGCTGGCGCTGGAGTTCTCGCGCCCGCTGGTCGGTACCCAGGATTTCGACAAGCTGGTGCGCTTCGAAGAGAAGGTCGGCACCGACGACAGCAGCTGGACGCTGTCCGATGACGGCCTGACCCTGCGCTACCCGTTCGTCGAGGCCGGCAAGGAGTTCAGCCTGGTGGTCTCGCCGGACCTGCTGGCCGCCGATGGCAGCCGCCTGGGCAAGGAGCTGAAACAGAAGGTGTTCAGCGGCGAGCTGAAACCGGTGGTCGGCTTCGCCTCGCAGGGCAGCGTGCTGCCGGCCAAGGACAGCCGCGGCCTGCCGGTGGTCTCGGTGAACGTGCCGGAGGTCGATGTCGAGTTCCTGCGCGTGCGCGAGAAGGACCTGCCGACCTTCTTCAGCCAGTACCAGCGCGGCGGCCGCCGTGGCAGCTGGGAGCTGAGCAGCGACTACGAGCGCAGCCCGATCAACAAGCTGGCAGAGCCGGTCTACGTCAACCGCTTCATCCTGGGGGGCAAGAAGAACGAGCGGGTGCTGACCTACCTGCCGACCCAGGACATCAAGGAACTGCAGGAGCCGGGCCTGTACTTCGCCCTGCTCAAGCGCACCGGTGACTACGAAGGCGAGTTCGATACCGCGTTCTTCTCGGTCAGCGACATCGGCCTGCATACCCGCGCCTACAAGGACAAGCTGTTCGTCCATACCGCCGGCCTCAAGGACGGCGCGCCGCTGAAGGGCATCGACCTGCGCGTGCTCGATGCCAAGGGCGAGGTGGTGCTGAAGGGCAGCACCGATGGCAATGGCAACGCGCTGTTGAACTACACCCTGGATGCCACCCACGTGCTGGTCGCCAGCACCGGCAAGGACACCAGCTTCCTGCCGTTCAACCAGCCGGCGCTGGATCTGAGCGAATTCGCCGTGGCCGGCCGTGACAATGCCTGGTTCGACGTCTACGCCTGGTCCGGCCGCGACCTGTACCGCCCGGGCGAGACCGTGCGCCTGTCCGCCCTGCTGCGCGACAACGACGGCAAGCCGGTCAAGGCGCAGCCGGTATTCCTGCGCCTGAAGCAGCCCGACGGCAAGACTTTCCGCGAGACCCGCCTGCAGCCGGGCGACCAGGGCTACATCAACTTCGAGCAGGTCATTCCCGCCGAGGCGCCGACCGGGCGCTGGCAGGTCGAGTTCCGCACCGACCCGGCCAGCAAGGAAGCGATCCAGGGCATGACCCTGCGCATCGAGGAGTTCCTGCCGGAACGCATGAAGCTGGACCTGGACAGCGCGCAGAAGACGCTGAAGCCGGGTGAGGACCTGCGCCTGCAGGCCAATGGTGCCTATCTGTATGGCGCGCCGGCCGATGGCAACCGCTTCACCGCACGTATGGCGGTGGCCGCCGAGCAGAAGCCGGTGGACGGCCTGCCGGGCTATTTCTTCGGTGACCCGACCCTGCAGCTGCCGCGCGAGGCCAAGGACGTGATCGATACCACGCTGCCGGGCAACGGCCAGCTGCGTGAGGACGTCGCGTTGCCGGAAGAGGCAGCCAAGGCCAAGGCGCCGATTGCCGTAGTGCTGTCCGGCAGCCTGTATGAAACCGGTGGCCGCACAGTCACCCGTACCCTGAAGCGGGTGATGTGGCCGGCCAACGCCCTGGTCGGTGTACGCCCGCTGTTCAACCCGGAGGACGGTGCCGATTCCAACGGCAACGCGCGCTTCCAATTGATGCGCGTGGATGCTGCTGGTACGCCGCAGCCGGCCAAGGGCCTGAAGATCACTCTGGTGCGCGAGCTGCGCGACTACCACTGGACCTTCAACGACAACCGCTGGGACTACGATTTCACTCGCCGTTTCGAGAACAAGGAAACCCGCACCGTCGATGCCGGCAGCAGTGCGGTCGCCTTCGATTTCCCGGTGGAGTGGGGTGAGTACCGGGTGGACGTGTTCGACCCGTCCACCGGCCTGACCAGCCGTTACCCGTTCCGCGCCGGCTGGAGCTGGGGTGATGACAACCGCGGCCTGGACGCGCGCCCTGACAAGATCAAGCTGGGCCTGGACAAGACCGGCTACAAGGCAGGCGACACGCTTGAGGTGACGGTGACCCCGCCGCACGCCGGCAAGGGCATCCTGATGGTCGAGACCGACCGCATGCTGTACGTGCAGGACATCGACGCCAAGCCGGGTTCGACCTTCAAGATTCCGGTCACCGCTGACTGGGAGCGCCACGACGTCTACATCACCGCGCTGGTGTTCCGCGGCGGCAGTGCGCCGAGCAAGATCACCCCGGCCCGTGCGGTGGGCGTGGTGCACGTACCGATGGACCGCAAGGGGCGCACCGTGGCCGTCGGCCTGGCAGCGCCCAAGCAGATGCGACCGGAACAGGACCTGCCGGTGACGGTCAGCGCACCGCAGCTGGCCGGCAAAATGGCGCACGTCACGGTCTCGGCGGTGGACGTGGGCATCCTCAACATCACCCGCTTCCCGGTGCCCGATGCCGGTGCGCACTTCTTCGCCCAGCGTCGTCTCGGCATTGATGCCTACGACATCTACAGCCGGGTGATCGAGAGCTTTGACGGCGGTGCCGGCAAGCTGAAGTTCGGTGGCGACATGGCGCTGCAGGCGTTGCCGCAGGCCAAGCGCCCGACCGCGCGCGTGCAGACCGTGGACCTGTTCTCCGGCCCGGTGCAGCTGGATGCCAAGGGCAATGCCCGCATCCGCCTGAAGGTGCCGGACTTCAACGGTACCCTGCGGGTGTCGGCACTGGTCTACAGCGATGACCAGTACGGCAAGCGCGACGTGGAAACCGTTGTGCGTGCGCCGATCCTCGCCGAAGCCAGCATGCCGCGCGTGCTCGCTCCGGGCGACCGCAGCACCGTGACCCTGGATGTGCAGAACTTCACCGGCAAGCCGGGCCAGTTCAACGTGAAGGTGGAAAGCGAGGGCCCGCTGAACCTGGGCGAAGGCAGCCGCAGCGTGCAGTTGAATGCCGACGCCAAGACCACGTTGAGCTTCCCGCTTTCGGCACGCGAGGGCCACAGCGTGGCCAAGGTGCGGGTGCGGGTGGACGGCAACGGCTTCAAGGCCGATCGCCGTTACGACCTGCCGGTGCGTGCGGCGTGGCCGCAGGTGCTGCGTTCGCAGGTGCGCACGCTTGATCCGTTGGCCGCGGTCAGCCTCGACAACAGCCTGACCGATGGCCTGATGGCCGAGTCGGTGAATGCGCGCCTGCTGGTCAGCCCACTGCCACCGATCCCGTTCGCCAGTGCGCTGCAGGGTGCATTGAACTACCCGTATGGCTGTGCCGAGCAGACCACCAGCAAGGGCTACGCCGCGCTGATCCTGGACCAGGCAACATCGTCGATGCTCGGTGCCGACGGGCTGGATGCCAAGACCCGCCGCGAGCGCATGGAAGGTGCGTTTGGCCGCCTGGCGTCGATGCAGGTGGCCAATGGCAACTTCTCGATGTGGGGTGACGACGGCTACGTGAACCCGTGGCTGACCCCGTACATCACCGAGTTCCTGCTCGATGCCAAGGACGCCGGCTTCGCCGTGCCCGACAACGTGCTGCAGAAGGCACTCAACCGCCTCAGCGAGGATCTGTTGTCCGGTGGCAACCAGTTCTATGGCCAGGACGACCGCGAGAAGCTGAAGTTCGCCAACCAGGCGTACTCGGGCTACGTGCTGGCCAGGGTCAACCGTGCGCCGCTGGGTACCCTGCGCACGCTGTACGACAACGAGCGCAGCAAGGCGGTCGGCGGCCTGTCGCTGGTCCACCTGGGCGTGGCGCTGTCGTTGCAGGGCGATGCCAAGCGCGGCCAGGCCGCGCTGGCGGCGGCCTTCGCCAAGTCCAGCAGCGAACGCCCGTCGTACTTCGGCGACTACGGCAGTGCGATCCGTGATGACGCGCTGATGATCGCGCTGACCCACGAAAACAAGCTGGCCAAGCCGGCCTGGGATGCACGTGCGGTTGACCTCGGCCGCGGCCTGGATGCGCGCCGCAATGCCGGCTGGATGTGGCTGAGTACGCAGGAACAGGTGGCGATTGCCCGCCTTGGCAAGGCGCTTGCTGCCAACCAGAAGGCGCTGGTGGCCGGTGAACTGGTGATCGGTGGCAACACCGAAGCCATCGGCGAACGCAAGCTGTTCGGCCGCAACTTCAGTGCAAATGAACTCGCCAGCGGCGTGCGCTTCACCCCGCAGGGCCAGCCGCCGATGTTCGCCAGCATCGACGTGGCCGGTATCCCGCGCAGCGCGCCGGCACCGGATAACAGCGTGCTGGGCGTCGAGCGCAGCTACTACGGCACCGATGGCAAGCCGTGGTCGCCGCGGCCGCTGAAGGAAGGCGAAGCCCTGATCGTGCGCGTCACCGTCACCGCTGACACCACGATGCCCGATGCACTGCTGACCGACCTGCTGCCGGCCGGCCTGGAGATCGAGAACTTCAACCTGGGCGATGCCAAGCATTGGGCCGACGTGGTGGTCGATGGCATCACCATCAGCGACCGGGGTGAAGCCGCCGATACCAAGCACGAGGAATTCCGCGACGACCGCTACGTGGCCGCGCTGAAGCTCTCGCGTGGCAGCAAGGCCAACGTGTTCTACCTGGTGCGCGCGGTGACCCCGGGTACCTACTCGGTGCCGCCGCCGCTGGTGGAGGACATGTACCGGCCGCAGCTGCGCGGCGTCGGCCGCAGCAACCCGACCACGATCACGGTGGTACAGCCGTGACCGCGCGGACGGGCCGCGACGGCGCGGCCCGTCCAGCTGGCAAGCTCCAATGCGGCACGCTGCAATGACGAACACGATGACGACCCGGCGGGCGGCCCTGCGCCGCCGGCTGCAGCCGCTGTGGCCGTGGCTGCGCTGGGGTACGGCGGCCACGCTGGCACTGCTGCTGGTGCTGGATTTCGCCTTCCCGCCGCCGCTGCCGAAGCAACGCGATACCAGCACTCTGGTGGTGGCTGCCGATGGCACGCCGCTGCGTGCGTTCGCCGACGCCGAGGGCGTGTGGCGTTATCCGGCATCGACCGACAGCGTCTCGCCGCTGTACCTGCAGGCGCTGCTGACCTACGAAGACCGCTGGTTCTGGCGCCATCCGGGCATCAACCCGCTGGCGATCCTGCGTGCCAGTGGCCAGCTGTTGCGCGGTGGTCGGATCGTGTCCGGTGGCTCGACCCTGACCATGCAGGTCGCGCGCATCCTCGATCCGCATACGCGCACGCCCTGGGGCAAGCTCAAGCAGATGCTGCGTGCGGTGCAGCTGGAAGTGCACCTGAGCAAGCAGCAGATCCTGGCCCTGTACCTGGAGCGCGCACCCTACGGCGGCACCATCGAGGGCGTGGAAGCGGCCAGCTGGGCCTACCTGGGCAAGCCGGCGGCGCAGCTGTCGCATGCCGAGGCCGCGTTGCTGGCGGTGCTGCCGCAGGCGCCGAGCAGGCTGCGCCCGGACCGCCATCCGGAAGCGGCGCAGAAGGCACGCGACAAGGTGCTGTCACGCATGGCCGAGCTGGGCGCGTGGACAGGGGAAGAAGTGGAAGATGCGCGCATCGAGAACGTGGTCGCACGCTCGCTGCGGCCGCCGCTGCATGCCGCGTTGCTGGCACAGCGCCTGCACTCGGCGCATCCGGGCCAGGCACGCATCCAGAGCAGTATCGACATCGGCCTGCAGCGCACCCTGGAAGAACGCGTGGCCAGCTACTTCTCCACGCTGCCCGAGCGCACTTCGGCGGCCCTGCTGGTGGTCGACAACCAGACCCTGCAGGCGCGTGCCTATGTCGGCACGCTGGCGTTCGGTGACCGCCAGCGGCTCGGCCACGTGGACATGGTGCAGGCCTGGCGCTCGCCGGGTTCGACGCTCAAGCCGTTCCTGTATGCAATGGCGCTGGACGATGGCCTGATCCATTCGGAAAGCCTGCTGGTCGATGCGCCGCAGAGTTTCGGCAGCTACCGCCCCGGCAACTTCGACATGGCCTTCAATGGACCGATCGGCGCCTCCAGCGCGCTGCGGCTGTCACTCAACGTGCCCTCGGTGGACCTGCTGCAGCGGGTCGGTCCGGCGCGCTTCGCCGCGCGCCTGTCGCACTCCGGCATCCAGCTGCGCTTCCCGCCGGGCAGCACGCCCAACCTGTCGCTGATCCTGGGCGGCACCGGTGCGCGGCTGGAAGATCTGGTCGGTGCGTTCGCCGCGCTCAACCGCAACGGCATCGCCGGGCGCGTGCGCTACACCGATGACGAACCGATGATCGAGCGGCGCCTGGCCTCGCCGGGCGCCAGCTGGATCGTGCGCGAGATGCTGGAATCGAATCCGCGGCCGGGGTATAGCGTCGGGACGTTCGATGTCGGTGGCCGCCCGCGCGTGGCGTGGAAGACCGGCACCAGCTACGGGTACCGCGATGCGTGGGCGATTGGCAGCACCCGCCACTACACCGTGGGCGTGTGGGTGGGTCGGCCGGACGGCACACCCCTACCGGGCCAGTACGGCGCGGTGACCGCGCTGCCGCTGATGTTCGAGGTGGTGGACAGCCTGCCGCGCCAGCGCGGTGACTCGGCCGCTGCACCGATGCCGGCCAGCGTCAGCCAGGAAGACATCTGCTGGCCGACCGGTGAGCGTGCCGAAGGCCTGCCTGCTGCGCTCTGCCAGCGGCTGATGCCAGCCTATCTGCTGGAAGGCGCGGCACCACCGACCTTCCCCGAACGCGAGTCACGGCGCTGGCAACCGGGTCGGCAGCGCTACCTTGCCGATGCGCGTACCGGTCTGCGCGTGTCAGCCGATTGCCGCTTGCCGCACGAAGAAGTCGCGCGCGAGATCGCGCGCTGGCCAGCGTTGCTGTCGCCGTGGCTGTCCAAGGCCACGCGCGAAGCCTCGCAGCTGCCGGCGCTGTCGCCGGACTGCCGTGATGATGGCCGCGAGGCCAGCGTTGCGCTGCACATCGATGGGCTCAACGATGGCGCCACGCTGGCGCGCGCGCCGAATTCGGAACATGGCGTACGCCTGCAGCTGCGCGCGCTGGGCAGCGAGCAGGCGGTGGACTGGTTGCTCGATGGACGCTGGATCGCGCAGACGCGCGGTGCGCAGCTGATGCAGCGCGAGTTCGCCGAGCCGGGCGCGCACACCTTGACCGCGCTGGCGGCAGATGGCGCGTGGACACAGGTAAGGTTCAACGTCCTGCGGTAGGTGCCAACCCTGGTTGGCACGCGATGAATGCGCCCACCAGGGTGGGCATCTGCCAAGGCGTATGCGGGGCCGCTATTCCCCGATCCACCCATCCAGCAGGTCGGCGAACTCGTCGGCGTGCTCTTCCTCCTGCGCCAGGATCTCTTCAAGGATGCGCTTGGTGGTGGTATCGCGGTCGCCGATGAAGTTGATCATCTCGCGATAGCTGTCGATGGCGATGCGCTCGGCCACCAGGTTCTCGCGCACCATGTCGCGCAGGTCGCTGCCTTCCTTGTATTCGGCGTGCGAACGCGCGGTCAGCGTATCCGGGTTGAGATCCGGCTCGCCGCCCAGCTGGACGATGCGCTCGGCCAGCTTGCCGGCGTGCGCCTGTTCCTGCTGTGCATGTTCCAGGAACTCGGCCTTGACCGCGTCGGCCAGCATGCCCTTGGCCATGAAGTAGTGCCGGTAGTAGCGCAGAACGCAGACGTACTCGGTGGCCAGTGCGTCGTTGAGCAGCTTGATCACCACCTCGCGGTCAGCGCTGTAGCTGTCTGTGATCGCGCCGTCTTCGAGGTTGCGCCGGGCGCGCTCGCGCAGGGTTGCGCGATCGCTGATGCCAGGAACGTTCGCGGCGGGCTTGCTGGCTTTGGCTGGCTTGCTGGACATGGCTGGCCGTTTCCTTCTGCGGTGGGGAATCAGGTGGGGAGATGCTCCAGCACGTACTCGGCCGAAGACACTTCGAACTGGCCGGGCTGTTCAACCCAGGCCTCTCGAACTACGCCGTCGTCGACGTACAGGGCAAAACGACGCGAGCGGATTCCCATGCCCGACGCGCTCGCATCAAGCTCCAGACCCAGGGCGCGGGTCAGCTCGGCATTGCCATCGGACAGCATCAGAAGGCCGTCGGGCACGCTCTGGTCGGCGGCCCAGGCCTTCATCACGAACGGGTCGTTGACGGCCATGCAGTAGACGTCGATGCCGCGCTGGCGGAAGGCCTCGAACTTCTCGACGTAGCCGGGAAGGTGACGTGCCGAGCACGTCGGGGTGAACGCGCCGGGCACGGCGAACAGCACCACCTTGCGCGCATCGAACAACGAATGCGTATCAAGCGTTTCAATGCCCTCGCGGATGCGCTTGAGGGTCACTTCGGGAATGCGGTCGCCGACATGGATGGTCATGGGAACTCCTTGCTGGGGCAGGCTAGTGGGCCGGATGGGACAGGGGCGTCAAGACATTGGAAACCCGGTGTGCAGGCCCCATCTTCCGGCGTTGTGGCAGGGGCTTCCAGCCACAGCGTGGCGCACGGGGATGGCAGCCGCATTGCGCAGGATCAGTCGGCCTCACCGGGGCCGCACGAGGGGCGGCGTAGCCTCGCAGGCGCGTAGAATGAACCCGGGGCGGCGCCACCGGCGCGGCCGAAGCGAATCGAGGTAGCTGGATGGAATTCAAGGATTACTACGCCACCCTGGGGGTGGAACCGAGCGCGGGCGAGGCGGAGATCAAGACCGCCTACCGCCGGCTGGCACGCAAGTACCACCCGGACGTCAGCAAGGAGGCTGGGGCCGAAGACAAGTTCAAGGCGGTCAACGAGGCCTACGAGGCGCTGCGTGATCCGGAAAAGCGCGCGGCCTACGACCAGCTGCGCGCGCAGGGCTATCGCCCGGGCGAGGAGTTCAACGTGCCGCCGAACTACGGCGGCGCCGGTGGTTTCAATTTCGAGGAAGTGTTCGGTGGCGGCGGCCCCAACGGCGGCTTCAGCGACTTCTTCGAAAGCCTGTTCGCGCGCCAGCGCGGTGGAGCGGGCGCGGGGGCCGGTCCGGGCTTCAGCAGCCAGGGCCATGCGCCCAACCGCGATACCCGCGCCAAGCTGTCGGTGCCACTGGAAGCGGCCTACAGCGGCGACAGCCTGCGCATCACCGTCAACGGCAAGCAGCTGGACGTGCGCGTGCCCAAGGGTATCCGCCCGGGCCAGGTGATCCGCCTGGCAGGGCAGGGCAACCATGGCGGCAACCTGCTGCTGGAAGTGGAATACGCCGCCCACCCGCAGTTCGAGGTCGATGGCCGCAACATCCTCTATACGCTGCCGCTCACGCCGTGGCAGGCCGCGCTGGGCACCAGCATCAGCGTGCCGACCCTGGGTGGCGCGGTGGAGTTGAAGATTCCGGCCGATTCCGATGCCGGCCGCAAGCTGCGCCTGCGCGGGCGTGGCCTGCCGGGCAACCCGGATGGCGACCAGATCGTCGAGATCGAGATCGTGGCGCCGGCTGCGACCGATGAGGCGCAGAAGAAGGCGTACCGCAATCTGGCCAAGGCGTTCGGCGAGACCATTTGAAGGTAGTGCCGGCCGCTGGCCGGCAACTTCATTGCCCTGGACGGTGATGCGTGGTTGCCGGCCAGCGGCCGGCACTACCGCGCGCGTCTCAGCCCTGGCCCGCGAACACGCGCTCCAGCACCTCGGACAGCTCGTCCTCCGAGAACGGCTTGGTGATGTAGGCCTTGGCGCCCTGGCGCATGCCCCACATGCGGTCGGTGTCCTGGTCCTTGGTGGTCACCAGGATCACCGGGATATGCCGGGTCGCCTCGTCGCGGGCGAGGGTACGGGTGGCCTGGAAGCCGTTGAGGTTGGGCATCACCACGTCCATCAGGACCAGGTCGGGCAGCTCGGCCTTGGCGGTTTCGACCCCGGCGGCGCCATCGGTGGCGGTCAGGATCTGGTGCCCGAGCTTCTCGACGATGCGCTGTATCCCCAACAGCTGCGACGGTGAGTCGTCGACGATCAGAATGCGTGCCATGTTGTTCCCCATGTAATGCCCGCAGTGTAGTGCGGGCCCATTACCGGCGGGAGGGCCGCGTCTGCCGTCCGTCGCCTGCCTGCGACGTTCAGTCGATCCGCACCACGGTGCGACCCAGCGAACCGCCCGCCAGCATCCGTTCGAATACGGCAGGAAGGCCATCGAGGCCGACTTCGGCGGTGCAGATGCGGTCCAGGTGCTGCGGCTTCCAGTCACTCCCCAGCCGCGACCACACTTCCTCACGCAGTCCGCGTGGCGCATTGGCCGAGGACACGCCCAGCAGCGAGACACCGCGCAGGATGAACGGCATCACCGTCATGTCCAGCGTCGGACTGGCTGCCAGGCCGGCACTGACCACGCTGCCGTAGGGCACGGTCTGCGCCAGCAGGCTGGCCAGCATGTCGCCTCCGGCATTATCGAGGCCACCCCCGAAGCGGCCCGACTGCAGCGCGCCGGTGTCGGCCAGCGCGTCGCGCGGCAGTACCTCGGTGGCGCCGATGCTGCGCAGGAATCCTGCCTGGTCCGGCTTGCCGCTGACCGCGTGCACGCTGTAGCCGGCACGGCTGAAGATGGACAGCGCCAGCGCACCGACACCACCGCTGGCACCGGTGACCGCCAGCGGGCCGAGTTCCGGGGTCTGGCGGTTGTCCTGCATGCGCAGCAGGGCCAGCGCCGCAGTGAAGCCGGCGGTGCCCAGCACCATCGTCTCGCGTGGGGTCAGCCCGGCAGGCTGGGCGATCACCGCGCACGATTCCAGCCGCACGTACTGGCTGTAGCCGCCGTCGCGGGTCTCGCTGAGGCCGCAGCCGGTGGCCAGCACCGCGTCGCCTTCACGCCAGTCCGGGTCGGTGCTGGCGACCACGGTGCCGGCCACATCGATGCCGCCCACCAGCGGGAAGCGGCGCAGGATCTTCCCTTTTCCAGTACCGGCCAGCGCGTCCTTGTAGTTGACCGAGGACCAGTGGGCGCGGATCAGCACCTGGCCGGGGTTGAGGTCGTCGACCCCGAGCCGGACCAGGCCGCTGCGGTAGCCGGCGTCGTCGTTTTCGATGCGGAAGGCGGTGAACGGGGTGGTGGGGGCCATCGGCGTTGCCTGACTTCGAGGAAAACGCCACCTTACCCCGTTGCCCCCCTTTCGATCCTGCCGATCCGCCCCATCTTGTATGATCGGTGATGGTTTCACGGCTGGCGGTGCGGGAAGGGCCCGCGCCGCAGCCCAAATCTTGATGGAGCGTGCATGGCCTGGAATACACCCGGCGGCAACAAGGGCGGACAAGGCCCCGAGGACAATCGACGCGGGCCGTTCGGGTCACGCGGCGGTGGCAATGGTGGTGGCTGGGGCGGTTTGCCCGGGCCGCTGAAGGACCTGTTCGACGGCGGCATCGTGCGTTGGGTGGTGGCAGCCGTGGTGCTGCTGGTGCTGTTCTCCAGCTTCCAGCTGATCGGCGAACAGCAGCGTGGCGTGGTGCTGCGCTTCGGCCAGTTCTCGCGCATCCTGCAGCCCGGCCCGAACTTCAAGCTGCCGTGGCCGATCGAATCGGTCACCAAGGTCAACGCCACCGAGATCAAGACGTTCTCGATCCAGGTGCCGGTGCTGACCCGCGACGAGAACATCGTCAACGTCTCGCTGAACGTCCAGTACCGCATCGACGACCCGCAGCAGTACCTGTTCGGCACCGTCGATGCCAACCAGGTGCTGGAGCAGTCGGCGCAGAGCGCCGTACGCGAGGAAGTCGGCCGCGCTGATCTCAACGCCGTGCTGAACAACCGTGGCCCGCTGGCCGTGGCCGCCGAGGAGCGCCTGCAGGCGCTGCTGAAGGCGTTCAAGACCGGCCTGACCGTGACCGGCCTGACCCTGCAGGATGCCCGTCCGCCGGAAGAAGTGAAGCCGGCCTTCGACGAGGTCAACGGCGCCCAGCAGGTCAAGGAACGCCTGATCAACGAAGCCCAGGCCTACGCCGCCAAGGTCGTGCCGGAAGCCCGGGGCCAGGCCTCGCGTGCCCGTACCACTGCCGAAGGCTACAAGCAGGCCGTGGTGTCCAAGGCCGAGGGTGACGCGCAGCGCTTCAGCCTGTTGCAGGCCCAGTACAAGGACGCTCCGGAAGTGACCCGCAAGCGCCTGTGGCTGGAGACCGTGCAGCAGGTGCTGAGCGAGAACCGCAAGGTGATCGGTGGCGATGGCCGCCAGCTGATCTACGTGCCGATGACCGGCGATACCCGTCCGAGCACGTCGGCTCCGGCCGCAGTGGCCAACCCGGACGTGGTGATGCCGTCGCTGCCGGGTGCAGCGACGGAAGCTTCCCGTGATCCGGGCCGGCCGGTGGGCCGCCCGACCGGGCGACCGAGCGGCCGTGAGGAGGGCAGCCGATGAAGAGTCCTATCTGGATCGCCGTGATCGTGGCGGTGGTGCTGGGCCTGCTCGGCTCGGTGTACGTGGTCCGTGAGGACCAGACCGCCATGGTGCTGAACCTGGGCAAGGTGGTGCGTTCGGACATCAAGCCGGGCCTGCACTTCAAGGTGCCGGTGGTGGAAACGGTGAAGGTCTTCGACCGCCGCTTCCAGGTGCTCGACACCGCGCCGGCGCGCTACTTCACCGCCGAGCAGAAGGACGTCAGCGTCGACTTCTTCGCCATCGGCTACATTTCCAACGTGGGTGACTACTTCCGTGCCACCGGCGGCGATCCGCGCATCGCCAACGCCCGCCTGGCACCGATCATCACCGACTCGCTGCGCAACCAGATCAACTCGCGCACCCTGCAGCAGCTGGTCTCCGGCGACCGCAGCGAGCTGATCGCCGAGCAGCTGAAGGGGATCAACGAGGCGGTGGCCGGCCTGGGCATGCAGATGATCGACCTGCGCATCAAGCAGGTGGACCTGCCGACCGACAGCCAGGTGATCAACGATGTGTACGAGCGCATGCGTGCCCAGCGCAAGCAGGAAGCCGCAAAGCTGCGCGCGGAGGGCGAGGAGCAGTCGCTGACCATCCGCGCCCAGGCCGACCGTGACAGCACCGTGCTGATCGCCGAGGCCGAGCGTGATGCCCAGCGCCTGCGCGGTGAAGGCGATGCCGAGGCGGCCCGCATCTACGGCAAGGCCGGTTCGGCCGATCCGTCGTTCTATGCGTTCTACCGCAGCCTGGAGGCCTACCGTGGCTCCATGACCGACGGCAACGGCGTGATCGTGCTCGACAAGAACGACCCGTTCCTGCAGTACCTGAAGAACGACCGCTGAGGTCGCAGGGCAGTACCCCACGGGGCCCGGCCATATGCCGGGCCCCGTGCTTTTTCTGGAGTCCCCCATGAAAGATCTGTTTGCCGCTGTCTGCCTGGTCGCGGTGCTGGAAGGCCTGTTCCTGTTCGTCGCCCCGTTCGCCTGGAAGCGCATGGCCGAGCGCCTGCTGGACCTGCCCAGCCCGGCCCTGCGCAGCTTCGGTGGGCTGGTGCTGCTGGCCGGCCTGAGCCTGCTGTGGTGGGTGCGGCATTGAAAGGGTAGTGCCGGGCGCTGGCCGGCAACCCGGGATTGCCGGCCAGCGGCCGGCACTACCGGGCGGGGCCTGAGCGGCCGGCACGACCGGGCGGGGCGGCTGACCGGCCGGTAAAGCCACCCGTCGGAAAGGTGGCACCCGACCCCGGAAACCCGGATAATGCACAAAAGCCGGACGGGCCTCCCCGTTCGGCTTTTTCCGTGTCTGGGCCTTCCATCGCCGGCCGCTCCCCGTTTGGAGCCGCCTTGCAGGTGCTGGCCAGCCCCGCCACGGTTTACCCGTCCGCGGCCCCGATGGCCGCAACAAATCGAGGAGCCCGTCATGGGTCAGTCTGTCGTAGTGTTGGGTGCCCAGTGGGGCGATGAAGGCAAGGGCAAGATCGTCGATCTGCTCACTGAGGAAATCGGCGCCGTCGTGCGCTTCCAGGGCGGCCACAACGCCGGCCACACCCTGGTCATCAACGGCAAGAAGACCGTCCTGCACCTGATCCCGTCGGGCATCCTGCGTGACGACGCGCTGTGCCTGATCGGCAACGGCGTGGTGATCTCGCCGGCCGCGCTGCAGAAGGAAATCGCCGAGCTGGAAGCCTCCGGCGTGGAAGTGCGGTCGCGCCTGAAGATCTCCCCGGCCGCGCCGCTGATCATGCCGTACCACATCGCCCTGGACCAGGCGCGCGAGCGCGCTGCCGGTGGCAAGGCGATCGGCACCACCGGCCGTGGCATCGGCCCGGCCTACGAAGACAAGGTGGCGCGTCGCGGCATCCGCATCGCCGACCTGCATTACCCGAAGCAGCTGGAAGAACTGCTGCGCACCGCGCTGGATTACCACAACTTCGTGCTGACCAAGTATCTGAACACCGATGCGGTCGACTTCCAGAAGACCTTCGACGAAGCGCTGGCCTTCGGCGAATACGTGCAGCCGATGAAGTCCGACGTGGCCGGCATCCTGCACGACCTGCGCAAGCAGGGTAAGCGCGTGCTGTTCGAAGGCGCGCAGGGCGCGCTGCTGGACATCGACCACGGCACCTACCCGTACGTCACCAGCTCCAACACCACCGTCGGTGGCGCGCTGGCCGGTTCCGGCGTCGGCGCCGATTCGATCGACTACGTGCTGGGCATCGCCAAGGCCTACGCCACCCGCGTCGGCGGTGGACCGTTCCCGACCGAGCTGGACGACGAAGTCGGCCAGGGCATCCGTGACCGCGGCGCCGAGTACGGTGCGTCGACCGGCCGTCCGCGTCGTTGCGGCTGGATGGACATCGTCGCGCTGAAGCGTGCCGTGGCCATCAATGGCATCAGCGGCCTGTGCATCACCAAGCTGGACGTGCTGGACGGCATGGAAAAGCTGAAGGTCTGCATCGCCTACGAATACAACGGCAAGCGCACCGAGTACGCGCCGCTGGACGCGCAGGGCTGGGAAGAGTGCACGCCGGTGTACCTGGAGTTCCCGGGCTGGAGCGAGAACACCCACGGCATCACCAACTGGGACGACCTGCCGCCGGCTGCGCGCGCCTACCTGCGTTCGCTGGAAGAGCTGGCCGGCTGCCCGATCAGCATCGTCTCCACCGGCCCGGACCGCGACCACACCATGGTCCTGCAGGATCCGTTTGCCTGAGGTAACGCCGGGCGCTGCCCGGCGTAGGTGACAGGAAAAGCCCCGCGCAAGCGGGGCTTTTTCGTTACTGTGTCAGCGGGGTCGGCGAGGAAGCAAAGCGATGACCAGGATGTCAGCGTGAAGGGCGAAACGGTCGTGCGGATCACCCTGTGGGTGTTGTGGAGCCTGTGGGGCATCGCCTGCCTGGTACTGGTGCTGGGCGCGGCCGCCAATACCCTGGCTTCGCGCACGCAGACGGTGCCGTTGGTGCTGAGCCCTGGCGCAACCGCCCAGATCACCGTCTACCGCCTCATCGATGATCAACTGCGGCTGCGCCTGCGCTATGCCGCGGACGGTACGGAGGCTGACCCCGAGGTGCTGCTGCGCCTCGAAACTCCGACCGATCATGGAGACTTCCGCGCAGGGGAGCGTTCGGGAGTGGCCGGGCAGGGTATCAATCGTGGGCTGGCTTCGGTTGAGTCCAGCGGCCTCATGGCGTCCTACTTCGGCTATGGCCGTGGCGGCGCATTGCCACGCGGCCGCTCATGGGTGCGGGTAACCGTGCTGGAGGTGGACCCGGCGCTGGCCGATCGCGCGGCCACCGTCGAGCTGCAGCCGCCACTGGACCTGTTGAAGCTGACTGACCTGGATTATGTCTGGTTGTGGCCGTTCTTCTTCTGGAAAGTGGCGGCACTGCTCCTGCTGATTCCAGGAGCTGCCTTGGCGGTGTTCACGTTCACTTTGCGGCGCTGGCAGCACCGGGCTTCGAAGCAGGCGGATTCAGCAGTGGATACGGATTGATCGATTCCCCCTTCCACCACTGCTTCTCCGGTCCCAGCACGTGCACCTCGAAATGCAGGTGCGGGGCCTCAGCGCTGGCGTTGCCGGTACTGCCCACGTAACCGATCACCTCCCCGCGCCTGATCACCTGCTTCTCCGCCAGGCCATCGGCGTAGCGCTGCAGATGCGCGTAGTAGTAGCACCAGCGGCCACTGGGCTCGAACTGGTAGATCGTCAGGCCACCGCGCTCGCTGTTGAACAGTTTTTCCACCGTGCCATCGGCCACTGCCAGCACCGGCGTACCGGCGGTGGCCATGATGTCGATGGCATCGTGCACGCGGCCTTCGCTGCGCGCATCGGTGAACGTGTCGCGCAGCTGGGAGGCCAGGACGCCCTGTACCGGCAGCAGCAGACCGGACGGCGCATCCGCAGTCCGCGCGGCTGACGGCGCGCTGGGGGCGGGGGCAGGGGCCGTGCCGAGCGGCGCTACCGATCCCTTGGCCGGCGCCACAGCTGCTGCCGGTTGTGCTTCCGGCAGCGAGGCGGCTACCGGCTCGCCTGCATCGCGGCGCAGCCACCAGCCGGCCCCCAGTCCCAGCAGAACACCCAGCACGATCAGCTGCGAAAGACGCATCGGCTCACTCCTGCATCACCACGGGGACGGAGGTATCCACCGCATCGGCCACGCGCAGCGCATCCCAGTTGGTCATGCGCACGCAACCATGTGATTCGGTCTTGCCGACATGGCCGGGCTCGGGCGTGCCATGCAGGCCGTAGTGTGGCTTGGACAGGTCGATCCAGACCCGGCCGACTGGATTGTTCGGGCCCGGCGGCAGTGTCGCCTTCTTTTCGCCCTTGCGCGCATCCCAGAACAGCTTGGGGTTGTAGTGGAACGGCGGGTCGCGATACACGCCCAGGATCTTCCATTCGCCGATCGGCAGCGGATCATGCTGGCTGCCGGAGGAAACCGGCACCTGAGCGATCACCTTGCCCTGCGCATCCAGCAACTGCAGGCTGGAATCGGACTTGTCGACGACCACCTTGGCCGCCTTCGGTAGCGGCGATGGTGCGATATTGGGCACCTGGATGCGGTTGCCCGCCTTGCTCAGATCCACGCCCGGATTGAGCAGCTTCAACAGCTCAGGGGATGCGTGGAAGCGTTCGCCCAGCGACTCTTCGACGTTGTTGAAGCCCAGCGATTTCAGTTTGGCCTGTGCGGCGGGGCCCTTCGGCACCGCCTGGAACGGCCCGGCGACATCCTCGCTGGTCAGCGTGTAGCTGGCCAGGGGGGTGACCGTATCAGCCTGCAGGGCCTGCCAGGTCGCGTCGTCCAGTTCACCGGTGACGGCCATGCCGTGCGCCGCTTGGAAACCCGACACCGCGCGCCGTTGGTTGCTGCCTACTTCACCGTCGATCTGGCCGGGCGAGAAATTCGCGCGATCCAGCAGCACCTGGGCATGCAGGGCGGAACGTGCTGCGGTGTCCGGTCCGGCCTTCTCGGCAATGGGGGCGGGCAGTCCAGGCGGCGGTGCCTGCGCGAACGCCGGCGATGCCAGCAGCGAGAGAGCGAGCAGGGTGGATCGGTACACGGGTAATGGCATTGGGAACTCCAGCAGATGACGCCACCACCTTGCCTGCAGGCCGCGCCGAGCCGCCGTGAAAGAGATCTGACGTCTGCATGAGCAGTCGGGTCGTTGCGCCACCGTCCCCGCGCGGGTGCCGCCGGCCAAGGGCTCACCAAGGTGAATGGTGCCCCACGCCGTTGGCGGTCGGCGATCAAGATTGCCTGGCGGGCCGCCGATAACGCCACATCCCCCCGTTTTGGATGTACCGATGAACTACTTGAGGAATGTCAGGGTTGCCTGGCGTCTTGGGCTGGGCTTTGGCCTGTTGCTGCTGTTGGTTGCGGCCGTGGTGGCCACCGGCGCCACCGCCAGTGTCGTGCAGAAGCGCGCGATGCAGCAGGTGGTCGATGTCAGCGTGGCCAAGGTGCGCCTGCTCTCGCAGATGCTCGATGCCAACAACCAGATGATGGTCGTTCGCCGCGAGATGCTGATCCGCCAGGGCGATGACCGTGGCCATGATGAGCAGCGCATCGCCGATCTGGTCAAGCGCTATGAGGCCAGTTGGACGGCCTACCAGGCGCTGCCCAGCGACGCCGAGGGCAAGGCCATTGCCGAAACCATCGCCGCCAAGCGTGCCATCGCGCGTCCGCTCAACAAGCAGACCAGCGAACTGATGGAGCAGGGCGACTACCCGGGCGCCGTGGCGCTGACCCTGGGCCCGGTGCAGGAAGCCGCCAACGGCTGGAACAAGGCGCTGTCCGATGGCGTGGACTTCGAGGAGAAGGAAAGCCGTGAGGCGGCCGCCGAGGCAATCCGCCTGGGCGAGCGCAGCCTGCTGCAGTTGCTGGTGCTGGGCGGCGTTGCACTGCTGGTCGGCATCGCCGCCTCGGTGATGATCGGGCGCAGCCTGACCGGCCCGCTGGCCCGCGCGGTGAACCTGGCCGAGCGCCTGTCCAAGGGCCAGCTGGATCAGGAGTTCCGCCTCGGCGGCCGTGACGAACTGACCCAGTTGGGCGAGGCGATGGCCAGCGTGCGCCAGAGCGTGCAGGCAGCGATCGGCGCGCAGCTGCAGATGGCCGAACAGCACGAGGCCGGTGCGATCCGTTACCGCATGGACGCCAGCGCCTTCCCCGGTGATTTCGGCCGCATGGTGCAGGCCACCAACAGCCTGGTCGAATCGCACGTGCAGGTGGAACTGTTGATGGCCGAAGTGATGCAGCGTTACGCCATCGGTGACCTCAGCCGCGACCTGCCGGACTACCCGGGCGAGAAGGGCACGCTGACCCGCACCCTGGCCGCAGTGAAGCAGAGCCTGATGGCGATCAACGCGCAGATCGATGAACTGGCCCGGGCCGCGCGCGCCGGTGATTTCAGCATGCGTGGCGATGCCGCTGCGTTCCAGTTCCAGTTCAAGGCGATGGTCGAGCACCTCAACGGCATGATGGCCAGTTCGCAGGCCAGCATCGCCGACGTTTCCGACGTGCTACGCGCGATCTCGCACGGCGACCTGACTGCACGCATGGACGGCGAGTACGACGGTGTATTCGCCCGCATGCGTGACGACGCCAACACCACCACCGCGCAGCTGACCGGCATCGTGCGTGGCATCCAGGTGGCCGCCGACAGCATCAACAACGCGGCGCAGGAACTGGCCGCCGGCAACAACGACCTGTCGCGCCGCACCGAGCAGCAGGCCGCCAACCTGGAAGAAGCCGCCGCATCGATGGAGGAACTGACCTCGACTGTGCGCCAGAATGCCGAGCTCGCTCGTCAGGCCGACAGTGAAGCGCACGCCGCCGGTGCCGCCGTACGCGAAACCGAGCAGGCGATGGCGCAGATGGCGTCGGTGATGGGTGAGATCGATCAGTCCTCGGCACGCATCTCGGAAATCTCCACCGTGATCGACGGCATCGCGTTCCAGACCAACATCCTGGCGCTGAACGCTGCGGTTGAAGCCGCGCGTGCAGGTGAGCAGGGCCGTGGTTTTGCCGTGGTCGCCAGCGAGGTACGCACGCTCGCACAGCGTGCCGGTGTCGCCGCCAAGGAGATCAAGGAGCTGATCGAAGACGCCGCTGCCAAGGTGAAGAGTGGCCTGGCGGTGACCGTTGAATCGGAAGCCGCGATCGCCCGCGTGGCCCAGGCCAGTTCGCGCACCACGCAGCTGATGAGCGACATCGCAGCGGCCAGCAAGGAACAGGCCGCCGGTATCGAGCAGGTCAACCAGGTGGTGGTGCAGATGGACCAGGTGACCCAGCAGAACGCTGCGCTGGTGGAAGAAGCCACTGCCGCCAGCCGCGCGCTGGAGGAACAGGCGCATGCGCTGACCACGTCGGTGGCGGTGTTCAAGGTGGAGCAGGGCGCGCGCATGCCCATCGTGCCTGCGCAGGCGGCGTAAGCAACCTGCGATTGGATGTTGGATGACGCCCTGCATGCGATGCCCCGCATGCAGGGCACCGCATGTACGCAACCGGTCGGTGCCGCTGGCTAGCGGCCGCCCGCGGCGCGTTCGATCAGCCAGCCGGCTGCGTACAGCAACAGCAGTGTTGGCGGAACCAGTACTGCATACGCGGTCGACCAGGGTTTGCCGTACAGCAGGCTGCCTGCGCCGATGGCATCGAGTGCAGCAGACTGCAGGGTGATGGAGAGCGACATCAGGATATAGGCCCCCTTCGGGTCCGCATCCGACTGCGCGCCGTGAACCAGCCATGCGGTCAACAGCAGGTAGACCACGCAAAGCGCAAGACCGGTCCAGCTCAGTAATCGCCGCATCTTCATCCGCACGCCTCCGTTCAACGGACGTCGAAGTGAGCCTGCAGAGGCAGGCTCACATTCCGCAGCAGATCCCTGACCACCACCTGCGCAGTCCACGTGCCTTTCGGATCACTGGCCTCGGCCACGAACTTCAGGTGCAGGTTGGTCATGTACAACAGGGTTGGCGGGCCGGGCAGGGCAGCGGTGCAACAGGGAACATCGCGTTCGTCGATGCTGGTACTGCCGTCCGGGCGCAGCATGCGCAGATCGCAGTGCACCTTGGGTACGCGGTTCTCATCCAGTTGCGGGTTGGACAGGAATGTCAGCAGGAACAATTCACCGCCCGGGTGGACTTCGTCGGCCTGGGTAAAACCGGGAGTGGTCTCTGGTGGGGTTTCCCACTTGGCCTGCCAGTCGGCATCGGAGGTGACCAGCAGCGATGCCGCAAAGCCACCGCTGGATTTCATGGCATCGGTCTCCGGCATCGCCTTGCCTGCCCCGTTTATCCAGCCATCGTTGGCGGAACTGTTCAGTGGCAGCATCATGGCCATCATGGCCAGCGCGTAGGTCCATCGCATCAGAGGCTCTCCTTGGCAGCCGCGTCCCGCGGCAGAGCGGGGAGTATCGCTCAACCTTGACCGGCAAAGCAGCAGGAGAGCCGGAGCGGAGGTTCCGCTGCCTGCCGATGTGGGCGATGCTTGCCAGCAAAGGAGGTGACATGGGAATCGGGAGCGAGGAAAAGCCGGGCTGTGATTCAGCATCACCCACGCCGCAGCACGTGCTGATGCTGCCCGGGCTGGATGGCTCCGGCAGGCTGTCGATCCCGTTTCTGTCAGCACTCCAGGCTCATGGGCTGACGACGCAGGCGATTACGCTGCCTGCGCAGGGAGGGCAGGATCACGCCACGCTGGCCCAACGGCTGTGGTCGCAGCTGCCCGGCCATCCCTTCATCCTGCTTGCCGAGTCCTTCTCGGGCCCGTTGGCGGTTGAACTGGCCACGCGACAGCCCGCTGGGCTGCGCGGACTGGTGCTTGCCGCGACCTTTGCGTGTCGGCCGGTGCCATTGCCGGCAGCCAGCGCAGCCCTGCTGACGTCGGCCTGGCCTCTGCCTCCCGTGGCGTTGCTGGCGCGCCTTCTGCTGGGGCGGTGGCGCACCCGCGAGCACCTGTCGATGCTGCGCGATGCGCTGGCCCGGATTCCGGCGGCCACACTGCGGCAACGCGCCGCAGCGACCCTGCGCGTCGACGTACGCGCATTGCTGCCGGCAATCGACGTGCCGACGCTGTGCCTGCACGCGTGCCATGACCGCCTGCTGTGGCCGCCCAGCGTGGCAGAACTGCAGGCCCTTTTGCCGGATGCCCGGCATGTTTCGCTGGAAGGGCCGCATCTGCTGCTGCAGGCACGCGCTGACGCAGCCGCAGCCGAAGTTGCCGCGTGGATGAGGACGCTGTCGCCCTGATCGAAGGACTCAGCCGCGCGCGCGGGTACGCGCGGCCTTCTTCGCCGCCACCTTGCGCACGGTCTTCTTCGCCGCACGTGTCTTCGCCGCCTTCTTCGCTGCAGCACTGCGCGAGGCGGCTGTACCGGCCTTCTTGGCCGCTGTCTTCTTTGCGGTTTTCTTTGTGGCTGTCTTGCGAGCCGGTGCCTTCTTTGCCGCCGCCTTCCTGGCTGTCGTCTTCTTCGCAGGTGCCTTCTTCGCCGCCGTCGTCTTGGTCGTGGCCTTCTTTGTGCCCGACTTCCTGGCAGGCGCCTTCTTGGCAGCCTTCTTGCTGGTCGCCTTCTTCGTACCCTTGCGCGCGCTGCCGCTACGCTTGCCACCACCATCCTGCTTGTTCACGGTCGCCCAGGCAATGCGCTCGGCCGTGCCTTCGCTGGCACCGCGCTCGCGCTCGCTTTCCTCGATGTGCTCGGCCTGGCGCTTCTGTTTATCGGAGTATGCGGATTTGTCACCACGGGGCATGACAGTTCTCCTGTTGTTGTAGTCAGGCCAGCAGGCGCAGCTTGGGTTCGCGCGCCCACTGGCGGGTGGCGGCCGCCGCCAGGAATGCCTTGGCGTCTTCCGCTTCGACGATGCCGGCGTCGTTGCCGACCCTTGCCGCCTTCAGCAGCGTCTGGCCGCCCGCATCGCTGGCGATGGCCTTCAGGTGCGCCCACGCCTGGCTGACGAATTCGATGGCTGCACTCTCTTTCGACAAGGCCTTCGCCGCTTCCGGGCTGAGCACCACGGCTACTGCATCGAACACGGCCGACGGGGTGCCCGCCAGTTGCCCATCCGCCGCCTGCAGCGCGCCATCGCTGAGCGTGGCGCCACCCACTCTGGGGGCGACCAGCTTCACATCCGCACCTGCTTTCCTGGCTGCCTTGCTCAGGCTGGCAATGATCCGGGCATCAGAACCCTCATCGAACAGGATGCCGATGCAGCGACCCTGCAGGGTAGGCTTGTTGCGCCCAATCACGCGCACCTCGGGGGCGGGGGGCATGTCCCGCACTGGAGTAGCGGTCGGCGCCGGGTCGGGCAATGCAGGCAACGCCAGACCATCGGCCACGCGCTGCGCCAGTGAGTCATCGATGTTGCGCAGGTGACTGACGGTGCGTACCCGCACCTTCAGCGTTTCCACCTTGGACAACTCGAACACCAGCGCCGATGCCAGGTGGGCCTGCTCCGGCTTTTCGAGGCTGCGGAAGAACATTCGGGCCTGGCTGTAGTGGTCGGCGAAACTCTCCGCGCGGGTGCGACCCTTGCGGCCATCGTCGGCGCTGGCATGGCTGCGGAATCCGGCAGGCGTCTCGCGCGGGGTGTCCTCCTGCAGCGAACTGGGATCGTAGGCCACCCGGCCCTTGGGAACCTGCATCTGCATGTGGCCGTCGCGCTGATGATTGGCAAACGGGCACTTGGGCGCATTCACCGGGATCTGGTGGAAGTTCGGGCCGCCCAGGCGCAGCAGCTGGGTGTCCAGGTAGGAGAACAGGCGCCCCTGCAGCAGCGGGTCGTTGCTGAAGTCGATGCCCGGCGGCACGTTGGCCGGGCAGAAAGCCACCTGCTCGGTCTCGGCGAAGAAGTTGTCCGGCCAGCGGTCCAGCACCATGCGCCCGATGACCTGCAACGGTACCAGCGATTCGGGAATGATCTTGGTCGGGTCCAGGTGGTCGAACGGGAATGCGTCGGCGTCTTCTTCGGTGAACAACTGCACCGCCAGTTCCCATTCCGGGAAGTCGCCGCGCTGGATGGCCTCGAACAGGTCGCGGCGATGGAAGTCATTGTCGGCCGACTGCAGCTTCAGCGCTTCGTCCCAGACCGTTGACTGGATGCCCAGCTTGGGCCGCCAGTGGAACTTGACGAACGTTGACTCGCCGGCCTCGTTCAGCAGGCGGAAGCTGTGCACACCGAAGCCTTCGATCATCCGCAGCGAACGCGGTATGGCGCGGTCGCTCATCGCCCACATGATCATGTGCATCGATTCGGGCATCAGCGAAATGAAGTCCCAGAATGTGTCATGGGCCGACGCGGCCTGCGGGAAGGCACGGTCCGGTTCCATCTTCACCGCGTGCACCAGGTCCGGGAATTTCATGGCGTCCTGGATGAAGAACACCGGGATGTTGTTGCCGACCAGGTCCCAGTTGCCCTCCCTGGTATAGAACTTCACCGCGAAGCCGCGCACGTCGCGCGGGGTGTCCACCGAACCTGCGCCACCGGCCACGGTCGAGAAGCGGGTGAACACGGGTGTCTTCACGCCAACCTCGGTCAGGATGCGCGCGCGGGTATGCGCCTTCAGTGATCGGGTCAACTCGAAGTAGCCATGCGCAGCGCTGCCGCGGGCGTGCACGATGCGCTCGGGAATGCGCTCATGGTCGAAGTGGGTGATCTTCTCGCGCAGGATGAAGTCCTCCAGCAGCGTAGGCCCCCGAGGTCCCTGGCGCAGGGAGTTCTGGTTGTCTGCCACCGGGATGCCCTGATCGGTGGTCATCGCCGGATGACTGCCCCCGGCCTGCTGGTGCAGTTCATCGCCGTTGCCGCGGTGGTGGTTCTCGGCGTGGGTGGTTGCGCGCTTGCCGGTCGGCTTGCTGGCGGCCATTGACGTTGGCTCCGGATGCTCAAAGAGAACCACGACACTGGAACCGGGCCCGTTAAACCGAGGTCCGGCAAAGGTGAACGTACAGGCAAAAGCAGGCTCGGGTATGCTTGTTCCATGCGAGTCGAGCCCGCCGACATCGAAGCCCTGTTCGACGCCATCCCGGATGTGCTGTTCTTCATCAAGGACCTTCAGGGGCGTTACACCCACGTCAACCAGACCATGCTGCGGCGGCTGGGCCTGCGCGCCCGCAAGGACGTGATCGGGCGTACCGCGGCGGAGATCTACCCGACCGGGCTGAGCGCCGACTACGTGGACCAGGACGCCCGCGTGCTGGCCGGTGAGGTGATCGAGAACCTGATGGAGCTGCACCTGTTCGCCAACCGCGAACCGGGCTGGTGCCTGACCTGCAAGCGTCCGCTGGTGGTCGATGGGGCCATCGAGGGCCTGATCGGCATTTCCCGCGACCTTGGCCAGAAGGACAGCCTGGGTACTCAGTACGAGCAGCTGCGGCTGGCGCTGGCCCACCTCAACGCGCACTACGCCGAGAACGTGCGCATGCAGACCCTGCTGGACATCACCGGCTTCTCGCTGTCCAAGCTGGAGCGCAGCTTCCGCAAGGTGTTCCAGATGACCCCGCAGCAGGTGCTGACCCGGCTGCGGATCCAGATGGCCATGCACCTGCTGCACGGTGACGAGAGCATCGCCAGCATCGGCCAGGCCTGCGGTTTCAGCGACCAGAGCGCCTTTACCCGCAAGTTCAAGGCTGAAACCGGTTTCTCGCCGCGTGCCTACCGCGCCCGTATTGGTGGCAGTGTCGGAGAGCCGGCACTGGCCTGAGCCGCCTGCTGCGCTGTGCCTATCCCCGCGGGCATGGGACAGGGTAAGGTGTCGCCCCTGTAGCCCGCCGCCAGCCCTGCCGATGCCCAACTCGATTCCGACCGCTTCGCCGTCCCGCCTCGGACATTCGCTCAAGCCCCGCCAGCTGATCATGATGGGCCTGGGCAGCGCCATCGGCGCCGGCCTGTTCCTCGGCTCGGGCGTGGGTGTGCAGGCGGCCGGTCCGGCGGTCCTGGTGTCGTATCTGGTCGCCGGCGCGCTGGTGATCATCGTGATGAACGCTCTGGGCGAAATGGCGGCGGCCAAACCGACCAGTGGCGCGTTCTCGGTCTATGCCGCCGATGCCATGGGCGCCACCGCCGGTGCCACCGTCGGCTGGTTGTGGTGGGTGCAGCTGGTGATCGTGATCGCCGCCGAGGCGGTGGGAGCGGCCGGGCTGCTGGCCACCGTCTGGCCAGCAGTACCTGTACCGATGGCGGCGCTGGCCTTCATGCTGTTCTTCACCGCGATCAACCTGCTCGGGGTGAAGAACTTCGGCGAGTTCGAATTCTGGTTCGCCATCCTCAAAGTGGCGGCGATCCTGGCCTTCATCGCCATCGGCGTGGCGCTGCTGATGGGCTGGCTGCCGCAGGTGACCTCGCCGGGCCTGAGCAACTTCACCGAGCATGGTGGCTTCGCGCCGAAGGGCCTGGCGGGTATTGGCGCTGCACTGCTGGTTGTCGTTTTTGCCTTCGGTGGCACCGAGATCGTGGCCGTTGCGGCGGCGGAGACCGAAGATCCGGAGCGCAGCATCGCCCGTGCCATCCGCACCGTGGCGTGGCGCATCCTGGTGTTTTACATCGGCTCGCTGAGCGTGATCATCGCCGTCGTGCCGTGGACCAGCGAAGCGTTGAAGTCGCCGTTCGCCGCCGTGCTGGACATTGCCCGTATTCCGGGCGCCGGCACCGCCATCACCCTGATCGCGGTGATCGCGCTGCTGTCGGCACTCAATGCCAACCTCTACGGCGCCTCGCGCATGATGTATTCACTGGCGCAGCGCCGCGAAGCGCCGGCGGTGCTGGGCTGGACCGATCCGCGCCAGGTGCCGGTGATTGCCGTGCTGGCCAGCGTGCTGTTCGGTTTCGCCGCCACGGTGATGGAACTGCTGTTCCCGGACCGGGTGCTGCCGGTGCTGCTGAACATCGTCGGTTCCACCTGCCTGCTGGTGTGGACGCTGTCGCTGGTCTCGCAACTGGTGTTGCGCCGCCGCGCGGATCGCCTGGGTACCCGGCTGCCGTTCCGCATGGCGGGCTTCCCGTGGCTGACCTGCTGCGCGCTGGCGATCCTGGCGCTGATCTTCGGCCTGCTGCTGAGCGAGTCGCACACCCGCCTGCAGTTCCTGTCGATGGTGGCGCTGACCGCCACGATCGCCGCCGGCAGCGCCATCGCGCGGCGCATGCGCGAGGCGTGACTGAAGCTGCCGGCCAGCGGCCGGCACTACCACGGGAGCTGCACATCCGCCGTGCCATCCTGATCGTGTGGGCCGTCATCGGCCCGTCGACCGGGAGTACCGCATGCTGCGCAGTCGCCCCTTCCTGATGTTTACCGGCCAGGCCGAGGCCGCCCTGGCCCTGTACGCCGAGGCCTTCGCCGATTTCCGCCTGCTGGCAATGCAGCGCCATCCGGACGGCGCCGGTGCCGGCGTGCCCGGGCAGGTCCGACAGGCCATCTTCCTGCTCGGTGGCACCCACTACCTGTGCTTTGACAGCCTGGACGTGCACGATTTCACCTTCAGCCCGTCGATCTCGCTGTTCGTCGAGTGCTCCGGCGCCGAGCAGTTCGAGCGCGCCGCGCGCGTGCTGGGCGAGGGCGGCCACTGGCTGATGCCGGTGGGCGACTATGACTTCAGCAACCGCTACGGCTGGGTGCAGGATCGCTTCGGCGTGTCGTGGCAGTTGAGCCTGGGGCAGATGCCGGACCCGTGATCGGGATTACCGTGGGTGTGGACCCTGGTCCACCCGCCCTCATGAAAACGGCCCGCTTGCGCGGGCCGTTCTCTTTACCGATGCCGCGAGGAATCAAGCCTCGACTTCATCATCCTTGTAGGCATCGACCGGGATGCAGGCGCACATCACGTTCTTGTCGCCGTACACGTTGTCGACGCGCGCCACCGGCGGCCAGTACTTGCTCTGCTTCAGGCTGGCCAGCGGGAAGGCAGCCAGTTCGCGCGGGTAGGCGTGGGTCCACTCGCTGGCGGTCACCGCGGTGGCGGTGTGCGGCGCGTTCTTCAGCGGGTTGTCCTCGCGGTCCAGGCGGCCGTCTTCGATCGCGGTGATCTCCTCGCGGATCTGGATCATCGCGTCGATGAAGCGGTCCAGCTCGTGCAGCGATTCGCTCTCGGTCGGTTCGACCATCAGCGTGCCGGCCACCGGGAAGCTCAGGGTCGGGGCGTGGAAGCCGAAGTCGATCAGGCGCTTGGCGACGTCCTCGGCGCCGATGCCGCTGGTCTTCTCCAGCGGGCGTACGTCGAGGATGCACTCGTGTGCCACCAGGCCGTTGCGGCCGGTGTACAGGGTCTTGAAGTGCGGGGCCAGGCGCTTGGCGATGTAGTTGGCGTTGAGCTGCGCGACCTGGGTGGCCTTGCGCAGGCCTTCGCGGCCCATCATCGCGATGTACATCCAGCTGATCGGCAGGATCGAGGCGCTGCCGAAGCTGGCGGCGCTGACCATGCCGACCGGGCCGTTGTCACCCAGCTTGCCCGGCAGGAACGGGGCCAGGTGCTCCTTGACCGCGCACGGGCCGACGCCCGGGCCGCCGCCGCCGTGCGGGATGCAGAAGGTCTTGTGCAGGTTCAGGTGCGAAACGTCCGAACCCCACTTGCCGGGCTTGGCCACGCCGACCAGGGCGTTCATGTTGGCGCCGTCGGTGTACACCTGGCCGCCGTGCTGGTGGATGATCTCGCAGATCTCGACCACCTCTTCCTCGAACACGCCGTGCGTGGACGGGTAGGTCATCATGATCGCGGCCAGGCGGTCGCTGTACTTCTCGGCGTTGAGGCGGATGTCTTCCACATCGACGTTGCCGTTGGCATCGGTCTTGGTGACCACCACCTTCATGCCGCACATCTGCGCCGAGGCCGGGTTGGTGCCGTGCGCCGAATCCGGGATCAGGCAGATGTCGCGGTGGCCTTCGCCGCGCGAGCGGTGGTAGGCGCGGATCGCCAGCAGGCCGGCGTACTCGCCCTGTGCGCCGGAGTTCGGCTGCAGGCTGACCGCGTCGTAGCCGGTGCATTCGACCAGCATCGCTTCCAGCGTGTCGATCAGTTCCTTGTAGCCCAGCGCCTGGTCGGCCGGCACCAGCGGGTGGATCTGCGAGAACTCCGGCCAGGTCACCGGGATCATCTCGGCGGTGGCGTTGAGCTTCATGGTGCACGAACCCAGCGGGATCATCGTGCGGTCCATCGCCAGGTCCTTGTCGGCCAGCGAACGCAGGTAACGCAGCAGTTCGTGCTCGCTGTGGTGGGTGTTGAACACCGGGTGGGTCAGGAACGCGGACTGGCGCAGCAGGCCGGCCGGCAGCGCGTCGGCGGTGCTGGCATCCAGCGCGTCGACGTCCAGCGAGGCACCGAACACCGCAGCCACGGCGACGATGTCGGCGCGGGTGGTGGTCTCGTCCAGGCTGATGCCGACCGAGTCGCTGTCGATCGCGCGCAGGTTGTAACCGGCGGCGCGTGCCTTGGCATGGATTTCATCGGCATGCACGCCGGTGACGTGCAGGGTGTCGAAGAAGTCGCCACCGACCTGCACGCCGGCATTGCGCAGCGCTGCGGCCAGGATCGAGGCCAGGCGGTGCGTGCGGCGGGCAATGCGGGTCAGGCCTTCCGGGCCGTGGTAAACGGCGTACATCGAGGCCATCACCGCCAGCAGCACCTGCGCGGTACAGATGTTGGAGGTGGCCTTCTCGCGGCGGATGTGCTGTTCGCGGGTCTGCAGGGTCAGGCGGTAGGCCGGGTTGCCCTGGGCATCGATCGAAACGCCGATCAGGCGGCCCGGCATCGAGCGCTTGTAGGCGTCACGGCAGGCCATGAAGGCGGCGTGCGGGCCACCGAAGCCGAACGGCACGCCGAAACGCTGGCTGTTGCCGACCACGATGTCCGCGCCCCATTCGCCCGGGGCAGCCAGCAGGGTCAGGGCCAGCAGGTCGGTGGCCACGGCCACCAGGCCGCCGCGTGCGTGCACGGCATCGACCAGCGCCTTGTAGTCGCCGACCTGGCCGAAGGTGTCCGGATACTGCAGCAGCAGGCCGAACGCTTCTGCTTCCAGTGCTTCGGCCGGGGTGCCGACGCGCAGCACGATGCCCATGGGCTCGGCGCGGGTACGCAGCAGTTCCAGGGTCTGCGGGTGCACGGCGTCGTGCACGAAGAAGGTGTCCGACTTCGACTTGGCCGAACGCTTGGCCAGAGTCATCGCTTCGGCGGCGGCGGTGGCTTCGTCCAGCAGCGAGGCGTTGGCGATTTCCATGCCGGTCAGGTCGGCGCACAGGGTCTGGAAGTTGATCAGCGCTTCCATGCGGCCCTGCGAGATTTCCGCCTGGTACGGGGTATAGGCGGTGTACCACGCCGGGTTTTCCAGGATGTTGCGCAGGATCACGTTCGGCGTGTGGGTACCGTAGTAACCCTGGCCGATGAAGCTGCGCAGCACGGTGTTCTTGTCGGCGATCGCACGGATCTTCGCCAGTGCCTGCACTTCGGTCATCGACTCCGGCAGTGCCAGCGGTGCCGGCGACTTGATCTTGGCCGGCACGATGGCGTCGGTCATCGCATCCAGCGACGCGTGGCCGACGACGTCGAGCATCTGCGCGATCTCGGCGTCGTTGGGGCCGATGTGGCGCTCGACGAACGCGTTGTGGTGCTCGAGCTCACGCAGGGAAGGGGTGTTCTGGGACATGGCGAAGGATCCGTCAGGAAAGGGCACACGCACGGGCACAAGCCGCCGGTCGGCGGTCTGCGGGGCGCCCCTCTGTCCTTTTGCCTGAGAGTTTAAAAGCTCGGCGGACCGCAGCTTCGTGCCCCTTCGGCGCCGGATCGAACCGGTCTCTCCAGAGTTGTGTTACGGGTGGTATCGGGCCTGAGCGATTACGGGCGTTGCGCCTTCGGCAGCGGTGTTCCGCTTCTCCCACCGTGTTGCCCGCCGATTATAGCCCGTTGCGGGCGCGGCGGCCGCTTTCGGACCTGGAGGCCGCGCCTGAATGGCCGATGGCCCGTCCGTGCATTTCGTGCACTGCTGCATGGCATCAGGCGCAATCCCCACCTATGATGGGCGGATACCCGAATTCATCTGGCGCCGTCCCTGCTGCAGGGGACCGGCGCCCGCCGTGCGTGCCGCGCATGGCCCTGCCGGACGCCTTTCCCATGACCGCCGCTGTTGCTCCCTCCACCCGCCGCATGGCCCTGCTGCTCGCCGGCTTGGCCATGTTCGGTCCGTTCTCGATCGACACCATCTTCCCGGCGTTCCCGCAGCTGGCCCAGCGCCTGGCGGTGGACGAGGTGGCGGTGCAGCAGACCATCAGCGTGTACCTGCTGTTCTACGGCCTGATGAGCCTTGCGCACGGCCCGCTGTCCGACGCCTGGGGCCGCAAGCGGGTGATCCTCGGTGGCCTGGTGGTGTTCGTCGGCGCTTCGGTCGGCTGCGCGCTGTCCACCGACCTGACCACGCTGCTGGCGTTCCGTGCGCTGCAGGGCCTGTCAGCAGGCGTCGGCATGATCGTCGGCCGCGCGGTGATCCGCGACCTGTACCACGGACACGACGCGCAGCGCCTGATGAGCCAGGTATCGATGCTGTTCGGCATCGCTCCGGCCATCGCACCGATCATCGGCGGCTGGATCCTGCTCAGCGGCGCCGGCTGGCCACTGATTTTCTGGTTCCTGGTGGTGTTTGCGCTGCTCCTGCTGGCGGCCACTGCACGCTACCTGCCGGAAACCCATCCGGTGGAGGCACGGGTGCCGTTGTCGCCGCGCGTGCTGCTGCGTGATTACGTGCGCATCGGTTTCAACCCGCGGTTCCTGCGCCTGGCGCTGGCCGGCAGCATCGGTTTCGGCGGCATTTTCCTGTACATCTCCTCGGCGCCGGTGTTCGTGATGCAGCACCTGCATCTGGGCGAGGGTGGTTTTGCCTGGCTGTTCATCCCCACCATCGGCGGCATGACCACCGGCTCGTTCCTGTCCGGGCGCATGGCCGGGCACACCACGCCCACCCGCCAGGTGTCCATTGGTTTCGGCCTGTGTGCGCTGTCGGTGCTGCTGAATGTCGGCTACGTGGCGCTGTCGCCGCAGTTCGTGCTGCCGTGGGCGGTGCTGCCGATCTTCCTGGGCGGCATGGGCATGGCATTGATCTTCCCGATCCTGGCGCTGGCGGTGCTGGACATGTACCCGCACCAGCGCGGCCTGGCTTCGTCGCTGCAGGCCTTCGTGCAGCTGATGATCAGCACGGTGGTGGCCGGCGTGGTGTCGCCGCTGCTCAGCGCCAGCCCGCTGCACCTGGCGCTGGGGCAGGCCGCGTTCTTCGCCGCCGGCTTCGTGTTCTGGTACTGGGAACACCAGCGTGAACGCGCGGCACAGGCGGCCTGCACGGGCCATTGAGCAGCGCGCAGGGGTAGGGCCGGCCGCTTTGCCCGCAACGCTTGCGAAGAGGAACGACCGGACTAGGCTGGGCACTCCAGCCAGCCGGTGCGTGGATGCACGACAGCCAGCCAATCCGATGTCGTTGCATGAGGTTCCCCATGGCTGCGCAGCAGACCTACCGCCTGTTCGAGGTGGCGCTGAAGGAGCGCCGCGTTCTTTCCCCTTCCCTGGACCGCATGGTGTTCACCGGTGCCGACGTGGCGCGGATGAAGACCGAAGGCCCTGACCAGCGCATCAAGGTGTTCTTCCCCTTGCCCGGCCAGGAGGTGCCGCAGGTCCCCAGCGGTGAAGACTGGTACCCACGCTACCGGGCCCTGCCGGACGACAAGCGCCCGCCGATGCGTACCTACACCATCCGCCAGTTGCGCGCCGAGCAGGGCGAGGTCGACGTCGATTTCGTCATCCATGGCGAAACCGGTCCCGCCTCGCGCTGGGCCATGCACGCCCGCCCTGGCGACCGCGTGGTGCTGCTGGCCCCGGACGCCGACTGTGCCGGGAGCAGCGAGGGCTGGGAGTGGAAGCCACCGGCCGGTGTCGGCCAGGTGCTGCTGGTGGCCGATGAAACCGCGTTGCCTGCGGTGGCCGGCATCCTCGAGGAGCTGGCGGCCATGGTCGACCCACCGCGCACGCTGGCGCTGCTGGAGGTGGCGCAGGCCGGTGATGCGGTGCACCTGAAGGCGCCCTCCAGCGCCGAGCTGGTCTGGCTGCCGCGCGGGCAGGCCGCCTACGGACAGCGGTTGCTGCAGGCGGTCCAGGCGCGGTTGGCAGGGACCTCGGGCGTGGCTGCCGGCGATGCGCTGGAGGAGATCGACGTCGATACGCAGATCCTCTGGGAGCAGGCCGATACCCGGGTGGCCGGGCCGCTGTACGCCTGGGTGGCGGGCGAGGCGGGGGCCGTGATGGCGATCCGTCGCCATCTGGTGCGCGATTGCGGGCTGGACCGCCGCGCGATCACCTTCATGGGCTACTGGCGGCACGGCAAAGTGCTGGACTGAGGGGTGTGAAGCGGTGCTGCGGGCGGGGTGCGCTATCCTTGCGCCCCCCTTCGCAGCGGTACCGCACCATGTCCACCAGCTCCAAGACCCGCCGCGACCAGCGCCGTCGCCAGGAAAAGCAGGCCGCCAACAAGGCCGCCGCGCAGGCCTCGCCGGTGGAGCCGCATGCGGAACTGCGCGATGCACAGCGCACCCTGCTGGCCGGTGTCGTGCGCCGCGACGGCGAATGGGTGCTGGGCATGGATGGCCGCATCGCGGGCCACAGCGAGAGCGCTGCGCAGGTGCTGGCGCTGATCATGCAGGCCGGTGAACTGCACGAGCGCAACGGCACGCCGGTGCGCCTGATGTACTCCGATGCACTGCGCGATGCCGCACAGGCCGAAGCCAGGGAGAAGGGCCAGACCTTCGAGGAATTCAAGGCCGAGCTGGCCGCAGCGATGGCCGCGAAGAAGAACAGCTGACCGTTGTTGCGGTAGAGCCGGCCGCTGGCTGGCTGCCAGACGGATTTCCACCGTGCAGTTGCCGGCCGGCGGCCGGCACTATCGGAAAGGTGCGGATCCTTTCGGACCCGCCCCTTTTTTCATTTCGCCGCCGGGGCCGCGCTGGCCTGCCAGCCGCACATCTGGCCTTTGACTGCTGTTTCGGTAGAGCCGGCCGCTGGCCGGCTGCCCGTTGGGTCTTCATCGCGTAGTTGCCGGCCAGCGGCCGGCACTACCGGAAAGGGGCGGATCCTCGCGGACCCGCCCCTTTTTTCATTTTGCCGCCGGGGCCGCGTTGGCCTGCCAGCCGCACATCTGGCCTTCGTTCTGCTGCTTCAGCCACTCGTTGACCGGGGTGAAGTACTCGATCATCGGGCCGGCATCGAGCTTGTCGGTACCGGTCAGCTCCTTCAGCGTGGCCTGCCACGGCTGGCTGGCACCCTTGCTCAGCATCGCCCAGTACTTCTGGCCGGCTTCCTTGTTGCCGTAGAAGGTGCACTCATGCAGCGGGCCCTTGTAGCCGGACGCGTCGCACAGGCCCTTGTAGAACTGGAACTGCAGGATGCGCGCCAGGAAGTAGCGGGTGTACGGAGTGTTGCCCGGCACGTGGTACTTCGCGCCCGGATCGAAGAACTCTTCGCCACGGGTGCTGGCCGGCGCCACGCCCTGGTACTTGGCCTTCAGGTCCCACCACGCCTTGTTGTAGTTGTCGGCAGTGATCGAGCCATCGAACACGCCCCAGCGCCAGCGGTCGATCATCAGCCCGAACGGCAGGAACGACACGCCTGACAGCGCCATGCGCATCTGGTTGTTGATGACCGCCTCGCGGCTTTCGGTCGGCGCATCGACCAGGCCGATCGAGCTGAGGTACTTGGGCGTCATCGCCAGCACGATGGTGTCGCCGATCGCTTCATGGAAGCCATCGTTGGCACCGCCCTGGAACAGCGGCGGCAGCGGGTTGTAGGCCAGGTCGTAATAGATGTGGCCCAGCTCGTGGTAGATGGTGGTGAAGTTCTCTTCGTTCGGCTTGATGCACATCTTGGTGCGCACGTCGCCTTCCATGTTCATGTCCCAGGCGCTGGCGTGGCAGACCACGTCGCGGTCGTCAGGCTTGATGAACTGGGTTTTTTCCCAGTAGGACTGCGGCAGCGACGGCATGCCCAGCGACACGTAGAAGTCCTGCGCGCGCTCGGTCATCTGCTTGGCGGTACGCAGTTCGGCCTCGCGCTGCGCCTTGTACTGCGCGGCCACGTTGGCATCCTTGCCGGCCTTGGCCAGCGCCGCGCTCAGGTTGGTCTGGTACTGCTTTTCCAGCGCCGCGGTGATGTCCAGGCTGCCGGCGCCCGGGTACGGTTCCAGCTGGTCCCACAGGTTCGACCAGTCCTGCTGCCACATGTTGCCCAGCAGGTGCGCGGCGATCAGGCCATTGCCAACTTCGGCCTTGTCCTTGCCATAGGTCTTGTCCAGCTTGCCGCGCGCGTAGCAGTGCAGCTGCTCGTACATCGGCTTGACCTGTTCCCACAGGCGGTCGGTTTCCGGGCCGATCTGCTCCGGCGGCATGTCGTAGCCGCTGCGCCACATCTGGCCGGCATCGGTGAAGCCCATGCCCTTGGCGCCTTCGTTCACCAGGCCGACGAACTTCTGGTAGTCGCCGCGCATGCTCTTGGTGGTGCTGTGCCAGCCCTGCCAGGCGTCAAGCTGCTTGTCGTAGTCGCGGCTGCGCGCCAGTACCTGTTCCAGCTCGCCCAGCTGGCGGCAGGAGTTCGGATCGTTGGCGTCGGTGCAGTACTTGCCGGCACCGTAGCTGCCTTCCATGCGGGTGGCGATCTGGGTCAGCTCGGCCAGCTTGGCCGGATCGCGCGGCGCCGGCATCGAGGACATCAGTTTCAGCAGGTGGATCGCACGCTTGCTGTCCTCGCTCATCGGCTTGCCGTCGAACTTGGCGGCCTGCTCGATCCAGCTGTTGAGCTGGGTCAGCGAGCGCTCGTTGGCCTTGGCCGCGATGCGTTCGGAATCACTGTTGATGTAGGTGGAAGACAGCCACTGCGCCGAGGTCATCTCCGGGTAGGCGGCCTTGAATTCGGCATTGATGCGGGCCACGAACTGGTCGGCGGTTTCGCCGGCCGGGGCGCTGCTGCTGGCGGTATCGGTGCCTGGGGCAGCTTCCTTTTTGCAGGCGGCCAGGGCCAGCGTGGCGGCGGCGATTGCCGAGGCCAGCAGGAGATGACGGTGTTTCACGGGCGGTCCTTGGGTGGTGAACGACGGCCGAAGGCTAGTGGGCAGTGGCTGCGACCGCAAGTGGCGGAAGTCGGCCGGGTTCGGCAGGGCTGCGCC
The DNA here is from genome assembly GCF_059367915.1 of Stenotrophomonas sp. YJH_SMC_19. Lineage (NCBI taxonomy): Bacteria > Pseudomonadati > Pseudomonadota > Gammaproteobacteria > Lysobacterales > Lysobacteraceae > Stenotrophomonas > Stenotrophomonas sp. YJH_SMC_19. Next base: position 9,065 of record NZ_JCAFRI010000018.1, on the reverse strand, counting down.
CTGCACCCGCAGAAGCAACGGCAACGGCCAAAGCAACAGCAGAAGCGGGCTATCCGTGGGATGGCGGGGCGGTGTGGGCTTGCAGGACACGCCGTAAACCCATCCATGGGGGCTCGATGGCGCCATCCATGGCGCCAACGGTCCTGCAAGCCCACACCGCCCCACCTCTGACAGATCGCGGCGGCCGTTGGTGGGTGTCGACCTTGGTCGACACATCTGTCAGGTATCGAAAATCAAAATGGGGTCGGATCCGTTTTCCTCAGGAAAACGGATCCGACCCCAAGGTCGTTCCAACAGATCGCGGAAATCTGTCGAAGGCGGGGTGGGTCCGGTTGCGGGGGCGTGAGCCGCATGGATGCGGCGACCGAGCTTACATGGACGTACTTGCAGCGTCCCCCGCAACCGGACCCACCCCGCCAATCCACGGAATGCCAGCTTTTGCTTTTGCTTTTGCTTTTGCTGTTGCTGTTGCTGTCGAGGCTGCCGGCCAGCGGCCGGCACTACCGCAGGTGCAGGGCTGCAAGCCCTGCCGAACAACCCTCAACCTTCGCAGTTGGCGAACAGGTCGCGATCGCGCTCGTACAGCGAGGTCTTGACCTGCATCAGGCCCAGCACCGACGGGAACAGGTTGTCGTGGTCGGTATAGGCCGCCGAACGCTTGCGCACGCACTGCAGGTCCAACCCACGGCTGCTGGCGAAGCCCGGCGAGAACCACATCGTCATCGGTACGCGGGTCTGCTCGGCCGGAGCGATCGCATACGGCACGCCATGCAGGAACAGGCCCTTCTCGCCCAGCGATTCACCATGATCGGACAGGTAGATCATCGCCGTGTCGTAATCCTGCATGCCCTGCAGGGTGCCGATGGTCTTGCTCAGGAAATGATCGGTGTACAACACCGCGTTGTCATAGCTGTTGGTGATCTCTTCGCGAGAGCAACGGCCGATGTCACGGGTGTCGCAGGTTGGCTTGAAGCGCGCGAAGGCTGCCGGGTAACGCTCGAAGTAGGCCGGGCCGTGGTTGCCCAGCTGGTGCAGCACCACGACGCGGTCGCCGGGCTTGGCACGCACCTGGGTGGCCAGGTCCTGCAGCAGGATCTCGTCCATGCAGCGGCCATCGGCGCACAGCCCCGGGGTGGTCGCATCGGACAGCGACTGGAACTCCAGCCCTTCGCAGACGCCCTTGCAGCCGGACTGGTTGTCACGCCACAACGGTGCGATGCCGGCGCGGTTCAGTACGTGCAGCAGCGACTGGTGTGCACGGATCTTCTTTTCATCGTAGTCGTGGCGTCCCCACGGCGAGAACAGGCACGGCAGCGACACTTCGGTGCTGGTGCCGCAGGAGTGCATGTCGGGGAAGTTGATCACCGGTGCCTGGGCCAACTCCGGGGTGGTGTTGCGGCCGCCGTTGAGTCCCCAGTTCTGCGCGCGCACGGTCTCGCCCATGACGATCACCAGCAGGCGCGGCTTGCTGGCCAGGGCGCGTGGCGTGGCCTTGGCGTCGGTGCCGATCGGCAGCTTCGGCGCGCGCTGCACCGGATTGTCGCCACGCAGCGCGCGCGGCATACCGAGCAGCACGTTGGCCGGTGTGGCGAGATAGCGTACTTCGCGCTGGTTGCGCATCAGCGCCGAGACATCCTGGAACGAGATCAGCGCACCGCCAACTGCGGTCGCCGCCGCCACGACCAGGAAGCCGAGTCGCCACAGCAGGCTGCGGCCCCAACTGCGTCGGCGCAGCTGCACGCGCCACAGCACCACCATCGGCAGCACGGCCAGCAGCAGCAGCGGCCACAGCAGCGATACGGTCATCAGCTCGCGGCTCTCCTTCGGGTCGGTCGCCAGCACGTTGCGCAGCATGTCCGCATCCAGATAGATGTGGTAGCGGCTCATGTAGTGCGCAGCGAACGCCGTCACCAGCAGCAACAGGCTGATTGCCACTTTGGCATTCCAGCGCCAGACCAGGATGCCCAGCAGCACGCCGTGCGCGCCCAGCAGCAACAGCAGCAGCGAAAGCGCGTAACGCAGGCTGCCCGGATGGCTCGCCATCGCGCTGTGCCAGAACAGGCCGTTGCCGGCCACCGCGAAGAACAGGCTGGTCAGCGCGATCAGTGCTTCCGTGGAGAGCTGCGGCCGCCAGTTGCGAAGACCCGCAAGGGTGGGGAGGCGGGCGGAGCGTTGGACCGATGCACTCATGCGTTTGCCTCCTGGCGGTGGGGACGGTCCAGCTGACGGTGGATCAGAACATACAGGCCCAACGAAAGCAGCCAACATATCAACGCGGTGGCGATGTCATGCGAAAGGAAATGGGCGCCCCGCAACTGCTGGCTGATCCCGAACACCAGGCCGGTGCCGAGGCCGATCCAGAGCCCGGTCCAGCGCCAGGACGGCCGCCACAGCAACGCGAAGAAATACAGGCAGAGCCACGCATAGCCTGCGCTGGCGTGGCCTGCCGGGAAGCAGGCCTGTGCCGGCATGCCTTCCGGGCGCAGGGTGAACAGACCGATGAAAGGCTGGTGGCCACCGTAGCGCAGCAGGTCCCAGGGGCATTCCATCGGCACCAGCGACTTCAGCAGGGAGATCACGCCGGTGCCCAGTGCCATGGCAATCACGACATAAAGCAGCGCCCATTGCAGGGTGCGATCGCGACCCCTACGCCAGTGGTGGAAGCACAGCAGGGTCACGACCAGCGCTGCCGCCGTGCTCAACCATTTGCCGGCCTTGTGCACGACGCTGCGGGTGATCCAGGCGTCCTGCAGCGCCCAGTGGCTGCCTTCAAGACGGAACAGGTGATCGGCCACCCATTGATCACCGCCGAAGTCCATCAGCAGCGTAAACAATGGCAGGCCGATTGCGACAGGCAGCCAGAGGTGAGTTACCGCAAATCGAGACGCCAGTGGTGATGTCGCAAGCGGCGCTACCGAATCAAGGGGACGGACGGGCATGCTGGGAAGGGGCGGTTCGGGAATCCGCGCTCATGCTCGTCACCTTGATGTCGGAGAAGGGTCGGACGCCCGTTCGCGCCGGGTTAATGAGTCCCCGGCGCATGTCAACGTTCAGTCTTCTTCGGCAGTCGATCCTGTCCGCTCGGCGTGACACTCCGGGTTCCATGCGGTACCGGGAAGCAGTTGCCAACGATTCCTGTTGGCAACACCGATGTCGATCACTTTGGCCGGATCCACGCAGGGGCTCATCGCATCGTCCAGCACCAGCAGCCAGCGCTTGTCCGGCGCCTCAGCGAGCCAAGGGCCGGCGTCATGCCATTGCTCTGCCCAGGGCCGCTTGAAGCCGAATTCGCGTACCGGGCGGTCGGCCTGCAGCAGGTTCTGCTCGCGCCAGGCTACCAGCGCCAGTTCGGCATCCGGTCCGATCCGCGCGCCGACCCGGCGCATCAGCGCTGACGCCGATGCATAGGGATCCAGCGCCGGGATCAGTACCAGGCCGTAGAGCATCCACAGCATGCCGTGGGTCAGCAGCACCAGCGTCGCCGCGCGGCGCACCCGCAACCACACGATCAGCGTGGCCAGCGCGATGGCGAAGGTCAGCAGGCCATCGCCCAGCACCGGCAGCAGGGTATCGGGCATGGCGCGGCGTTCCAGCTGGGCCACCGCCCAAGCGTGTTCGGTCAGCAGCATCACGCCCAGCGTGCCAGTGGCCAGCATCAGCACCACGCTGTAGCCGAACAGGTAGCGGCGCACGCACAGGCGGCGCAGCAGGCCGGGCAGCAGCGGCGCCACCGCCAGTGCCATCGCCGGCAGCATCGGCAACAGATACACCTCGCGCTTGCCCGGGCTGGCGCTGAAGAACACCAGTACCAGCACGGCCCAGCCCAGCAGCAGCCACTGGCGGCGGTCGCCACGGCGGATACGGCGCCACCAGGGCTTGAACAGCATCGGCAGCAGCAGGCTGCCCGGCAGCCACAGGGTAAGGATCACCTGCAGGTAATACCAGGCGGGCTGCCGGTGGTGCCACGCATTGGCATAACGGGTGCCGGTCTGCTTGAACAGCAGCTCGTGCGCATAAGCCTGCAGTTCGGCACTGGGCGTGTGCAGCAGGGCCCAGCCCAGCGGCGCCAGCCACACCCCGACACCCAGCAGGAAGGCCGAGATCAGCCAGAGCAGGGTTGCCGGATGCGGACCTTCCACCGTGCGTCCGCGGCGGCGCTGGTACAGCCACCAGCCGAACCAGGGCAGCACCATCAGCAGCGGCAGGAACCCCACGCCCTTGGTCACCGTGCCGACGCCTGCGGCGAAGCCGGCCAGCCACAGGGCGGGCAGGTTGCGGCGTTCACACAGATGACGCATCAGGCCCCAGAGGGCCACGGTGGTCATGCCCACCAGCACCATGTCGATCTGCGCACGCTTGGCCATCAGCCCGAACTGCAGGGTGCAGAACAGCGCAGCGAGGGCGTAGATGGAATGTCGTGGCGACCACAGCCGCCGCGCCAGGTCCGACACCAGCCACAGGCTGAGCAGGGCGCCCAGCAACGACGGCAGCAGGAAGGACCACTGCCAGCTGCCGACGATCTCGTAGGCGGCGGCCTGCAGCCACATGAAGACGGGTGGCTTCTCCGCATACAGTTCCACGCCACGGTGCGGCAGCAGCCATTGCCCGCTCTCGACCATGGTCCGGGCCGCCAGCACGAAGCGCGGCTCGTCCGGCGGCTGCGGCTGCCGAAGGCCGATCCCCGCTGCCAGCGCAGCAATGATCAGCAGCCACAACAGGGGCAGGCGCCAACGGCGGGGCAGGGCTACGGGCACGGCAGGCTCCGGGAGCAAAACGGCCATTCTGAGGTGGCGGGGGTGGGAAAAGCGTCAGAGCGGCGCCGGGGCGACCGCATTCCGACATGTGCGGCGCTACCATGGTACGAACTTCCGTGGGTGTTTCGTGCATGCGTCTGTTGGTGATCGAGGACAACCGCCAGCTGGTGGCCAACCTGTTCGACTATTTCGAGTCGCGCGGGCACGTGCTCGACGTGGCGCCGGATGGCATCACCGGACTGCACCTGGCCGGGAGCCATCCGTATGACGCCGTCATCCTGGACTGGATGCTGCCGCGCATGGAGGGCCCGGAGGTGCTGCGCCGGCTGCGCGCCGAGCATGCATCGGAAGTGCCGGTGATCATGCTGACCGCGCGTGACGAGCTGCCGGACAAGATTGCCGGCTTCCGCGCCGGTGCCGACGACTACCTGACCAAGCCGTTCGCACTCCCGGAGCTGGAGGTGCGGCTGGAAGCGCTGCTGCTGCGTGCGCAGGGCCGCAACCCGCGCAAGCGCCTGCAGGTGGGCGATCTGGTGCTGGATCTGGCCACCCTGGAAGCCCAGCGCGGCACCCAGGTGCTGCACCTGTACCCGGCCTGCCGCAAGCTGCTGGAAGTGCTCATGCGCGCCAGCCCCGGCGCGGTGACCCGCCAGCAGCTGGAATTCGCTCTGTGGGGCGACGAACCGCCGGATGGCGACCTGCTGCGTTCGCATGTCTACGAGCTGCGCCGCAGTGTGGACGGACCGTTCGCCGAGAAACTGATCCATACCCTGCCGCGGGTGGGTTACCGCTTGGCCGTGACCACGCCCAGCGATGCCGGCAAGGATGATGATGAAGGCGAGTAAGCCGGGGCCGTTGTACCGGCGCGTGGTGTGGTGGTTGCTGGGCTATCTGGCGCTGCTGTCGATCGCGGTGTTCAGCGTCGGCAACTACGTGCATGAACATGCGGAGCACGCTGCCTGGCGCGCGCTGCTCAATTCCGAACTGGACAGCATCGTCGAGCACACCGAGCACGAGCCGCACTATCGCTGGCAGGACTCGGACACGCTCAGCCTGTTCCGCTTCGATGAAGGCAACATGCCGGAAAGCGTGCGCCTGCTGCACCCGGGGCTGCATGACGGGGTGCCGATCAAGGGGCGGCAGACTGCGGTGATGGTGCGTGACACCGGCTCGATGGGGCGGGTGGCGCTGGCGCTGGACATTTCCGACTTCCATGACCTGGAACAGTTCGCCACGCGCTGGGTGATGCTGGCCGGGGTGATCATGATCTTCGTCACCGTGCTGATGGCGTCGTTCGGCATGGAACGCATGGTGCGCCCGTTGAGCCTGCTGGCGCAGCACATCGCGGCGCTGCGGCCGGGTGTCCAGGGCCAGCGCATCGAGGTCGACCCGCGTGGCAGCTCCGAGCTGCATACCATTGCCGATGCACTGAACGACTATCTGGACCGCAACGAGCAGTTTGTCGAACGCGAGCGGGTGTTCATCAGCACCGCCAGCCACGAGCTGCGTACGCCGATTGCGGTGATGACCGGTGCCGCAGAGCTGGCACTGGAACAGCCGGGCCTGCCCGAGCGCGCGCGCCAGCAGATGCAACGCGTGCTGCGCACCGCGCAGAGCGTGGAGCAGCTGATCGAACTGCTGCTGGTGCTGGCGCGTGACCCGGCGCGCCTGGCCGCACGCGCCGAGCGCATCGCCCTGGACCAGCTGCTGCCGGAAATCGTCGACGACCATCGTCACCTGCTCGGTGACAAGGACCTGAGCATCGGCATCCAGGCGGCCCCGGTGGATATTGTCGCGCCGCTGGCCGTCGTGCAGGCCGCGATCGGCAACCTGCTGCGCAATGCCATCGAGAACAGCGGGCGTGGCCACATTGAGTTGCGCCTGAGCTCGTCGGCGGTGCTGACCCTGCAGGATCCGGGACATGGCATGAGCCCGGAGGAGATTGCGGCGATCCACGCGCGGATGGCCCGTGGCGAGCGCGCCGACCGTGGCGGCGGCATCGGCCTGGACCTGATCGCCAGGCTCTGCGAGCACCTTGGCTGGACCCTGCAGCTGCAGCCCTGCGAGCCGCGTGGCACGCGCGCCACGCTCGATTTCAGCGCTTCACGTCCGGCCTGAACCGGCCGTCCTGGTAGATGCCAACCTTGGTTGGCATGCTGCCCGTCGACCAAGGTCGACGCCTGCCCACGCAATGTCCGTTCGCATTATCAGCCGTTCGGCCGCGCCACATGCTGGTCGATCAGGATCACATTGCCGTCGGGATCGGCCAACTGCAGGTAGCCGGTGCCCCGCCCATGAGGGTCGGTACGCACCGCCAGTTCAATGCCCTTCGCATCCAGTTCCGCCTGCAGTTCACGTACATCCTGGAAGTGGGGCAGTTCCTGCTTGTGCTGGTCCCAGCCCGGGTTGAAGGTGAGCAGGTTGCCCTCGAACATGCCCTGGAACAGGCCGATGACAATGCCGTTGTTGCGCATCACCAGCCAGTTCTGCGCCGGCTCGCCACCGGTCACCGAGAAGCCCAGTGCTTCGTAGAAGCTGCGGGAGGCCGCCAGGTCCCTGACCGAGAGGCTGACGGAGAAGGCGCCGAGCTGCATGGGAGTGGCTCCGGGAAAGGGCAGCCGGCACTGCAGCATGACCCGGCGTGAAGACAATGTTAATCTCGGGGTGCGCCGCTTCATGCGGCGCTTTTTTTTCCCGCTCTTTCGATCGACAGAGGATCCCATGCCGACCGAACCCGCTACTGCCCTGATCAGCAACGACATCGTTGGCCTGGGCCTGATTGCCGCCACCCTGGCCCTGATCTTCTGGGCTGCCAGTGGCCCGACCCCGTTATTGAAGAAGATCTTCGCCTGGGTGCCGGCGCTGCTGCTGTGCTACTTCGTCCCCGCCATCTACAACACCGCCGGTGTCATCGACGGCCACAACACCTCGCTGTACAACCCGGTCGCGCGTGACGTGCTGCTGCCGGCCGCGCTGGTCCTGCTGACCCTGTCGATCGACCTCAAGGGTATTGCCAAGCTCGGCCCGAAACTGCTGATCGTGTTCTGCGCCGGTACCGCCGGCATCATGCTCGGCGCCATCGTCTCGTTCCAGCTGATGAAGTTGATCCACCCCGAAACCGTGGCCGGTGATACCTGGGCCGGCATGGCGGCGCTGGCCGGCAGCTGGATCGGCGGCGGCGCCAACATGGTGGCCATGCGTGAAGTGTTCGGCACCGATGCCACCACCTTCGGCCAGTTCGCGGTGGTCGACGTGGCCTGCGCCAGCCTGTGGATGGCCATCCTGCTGTTTCTGGCCAACCGCGCGCAGCAGATCGATACCCGCAACGGTGCCGATACCCGTGCCATCGACGAGATGAAGGCGCGTATCAGCGCCTACGAGGCGCAGAACGCGCGCATTCCCAGCATGACCGACCTGATGGTGATCGTCGGCGTGGCACTGGGCGGCGTCGGCCTGGCCCATGCCATCGCCGCGCCGCTGGCGGGCTGGTTCAAGACCAATGTCAGCTGGGCCAGCCAGTTCAGCCTGGACAGCCAGTTCGTGTGGGTGATCCTGCTGTCCACAGCGATGGGCCTGGGCCTGAGCTTCACCCGTGCGCGCCGGCTGGAAGCTGCGGGCGCTTCGCGGCTGGGCACGGTGTTCCTGTACTTCCTGATCGCCTGCATCGGCATGCAGATGAACCTGCTGTCGCTGCTGGACCGGCCGTGGCTGTTCCTGCTCGGCGCGATCTGGATGGCCACGCATGTGCTGGTGCTGTGGGTGGTGGCCAAGCTGCTGCGCGCGCCGCTGTTCTTCTTCGCGATCGGTTCGCAGGGCAACATCGGCGCAGCCGCTTCGGCCCCCGTGGTGGCTGCGGCGTTCCATCCGACGCTGGCTCCGGTGGGCGTGCTGCTGGGCACGGTGGGCTACGCCACCGGCACCGGGCTGGCGTATGTCACTGGCCTGATCCTGAAGTGGATGGCCAACGGCTGAGTCCGGGCCGCCCCGGCGTCATGCTTGCGTAGATCCACGCCATGCGTGGATGCATTTCGAAGAAGGGGTCAGAGCCGTTTCCCGGAGGAACCGGATCTGGCCCCTGATGCATCTCGCCGTCACCGGAAATCTGTCGAAGGTGGGGTGGTGTCGGATGGCGGGGTGTCCGCGGCATGGATGCCGCGGCCAAGCCCCCAGGGTGAAGTGACCCCCGAGACTTGGACGGGGTCAGGCGGCCGATTGGGCCCGCTCCCGGTACTCTACCGGGCTCAGACCTTTCAGTTTCAGTTTGATGCGCTCCTGGTTGTAGTACTGGATGTATTCCACCAGCCCAGCCTC